>NZ_JASKYT010000733.1:0-1030 GCF_041028275.1 Streptomyces sp. PU-14G | reverse complement strand
AGGTGGTGGGGACGGCCGAGGCCGTGGGGACGGCGGAGGCCGTGGGCGTGGCCGGTGGCGGCACCGGGTCCTCCGTGTTCCCGGCACGGACGGGCGCCGGGGGCGCGGGGGCCTCCGGCTGGTGCCCGGCCGGCGCGGGGCCCGACGCACGCGCCGGGCCCGGAGCCGCACCCGGCTCGGGCGCCCGCTCCGCGCCTGTGTCCGGTGCGGCGTTCCGCGGCGGGGCCGACGGCTCGCGCGGACTCTCCGGCGCACGCGGACTCTCCGGCGCACGCGGACTCTCCGACGCGCGGTCACGGTCCGGCCTCCGCTCAGCATCCGGCGTGGTGCCAGGCATGGCAGCTGGTGTGGCGTTGCGTCCTGCATTCGACGGCCCGTCAGGCCGCGGGTCCCGCCCGGCGCCGCGCGCGGGGCCGATCGGCGCGGCGCGCCCGGTGTCGGATGCCGCATCAGGCGTCGTGCTCCGCTCGCTGCCCGAGCGCGCCGTATCGTCACCGGGCCTGGCCGAGGGCTCTTCGGGCGATGCCGAGCGGGGCACATCCGGAGCGTCCGGCCCCGAGGACACGCTCGTCATCGGCGGCCGGACCGGAGCGGCACCGACCACCGCAGCGGGGTCGGCCGGGGCCGCGTCCCCGCGCGTCGGCGCCGCCGGCTCTCCCGTCGGCACGCCCGCCGACGCGGGCCGTTGGTCCGCCGAACCAGGACGTTCGGACGCCGGCGCGGAACGTTCGGACGCCGACGCGGAAGGTCGACCCGCCGACGCGAGACGCTCGGACGCCGACGCGGGCCGTTGATCCGCCGAACCGGAACGTTCGGACGCCGACGTGAGACGCTCGGACGCCGAACCGAGACGTTGGTCCACCGAACCGGTGCGTTCGGACGCGGCCCCTGCCGTGCCCTCGGCGGAGCCGTCTGCGGAGCCGTCTGCGGAGTCCGGAGCCGCCGCACCGGACTGCTGCCCCGTGGCGGGAGGGCCGGTGGGCGTGGGCCGCGCCGGTTGCGGGGRGCCCGGCAGTACCCGGCCCCCCGC
>NZ_JASKYT010000732.1:0-988 GCF_041028275.1 Streptomyces sp. PU-14G | reverse complement strand
GGTCATCGGGGAACCGTACGGCGCGTGGCTGTACTGGCTGGTTCCGCCCCGCGCTGGGGTGGAGTGGGGATCGGCGGGGGAGGCCGCGTGCCTGTCGGTGGCGTGCTGGCTGCCCGTACCGGCGCGGGACCGCACGGGGCCGCCGGGGCCGTACTGGGCCGTGCCGTACGAGGCGGGCAAGGCGCTGACGGACCCGGTGCGGCTCCGCGAGGCCCTGCGGGGCGAGCGGTGAGCGGCGGGCACTGCCTGCCGTGCGGGCAGTGGCGGGAGGAGACCGTCGTGGTGGCGGTCGTGGAGGTGAACTCGGGCCCGGGACGCCTCGTGGAGGCGTGTCTGCCGCACGCACGCGAGTACGCCGCCTACCCCTTGGCCCCGCAGTGGCTGCGGGACGATCTCGCCGCACTGGAGGGGTAGCGAGGGGCCGGTCACGGGGGCGGCCCGCGCTTGTGTTCCCGGCCGCCGCCCGGAGGGCGGCTGGCGGCGGTGCGGCGGAGCTTGCCGGAGAGCGAGGTGGCGGCGGCGGTGAGGAAGACCAGGGTGTAGAGGATCTGGAGCAGGATGACCAGCCGTGCGGACTGGCCGCGCGGCTGGATGTCGCCGTAGCTGACGGTCGCCACTGTCAGCAGCGTGAAGTAGAGGGCGTCGAGGCGGGTGCGCAGGCCCTGGAACTCCCCGGGGTGGTGTGACATCACGAAGTACGCCGAGGAGAAGACCAGTACGGACAGGCACATCAGCGACATCAGGGCGACCACGGTGCCCGGGCGGTCGAAGAGGGCGTCCCGCATGTGCTTGACGAGCAGGGCGGCGATGACCGTCAGGGCGAGGATCAGCAGGGCCCAGCTCAGTTCCGGGCGCTCCGGGCCCAGCGTCCGTGCGGGCAGCAGGAAGTAGGCGGCGAACAGGCCCGCCACCAGGGGACCCAGCAGTGGCCACCCCCACCGGGGCCGGCCGGAAGGCCGGTCGGGAGGACGGTCGGGGGGCCGGACCG
>NZ_JASKYT010000731.1:0-1114 GCF_041028275.1 Streptomyces sp. PU-14G | reverse complement strand
CCCCATGTCCCCCCACGGCGACCCGGAGCCCCGAGCCCTCAGGGTCTGCCGCCCTCCCGGTTCCTGTCTCCCCCGGGGAACGGCGGACAACCCCGCGACCGTGTCACTCGAAGGTGGGGTGTTCGCCGTGATCACCGGCTGTTCGAATAAAGGTTCGATAGGCTGAGACGGCGGTCACAGGAGTGGGGGTCTCACACGCATGGTGCGACGGATCGACGTGACGGGGGCGGACGCAATCCAGCTGGCCGCCTGGGAATTCGCGGACCCGCCCAAGACGGGCCCGGAGGCCGGGACGAGCCCCGCCGGGCCCTCAGCCCCGGCGCGCGGCGCCCGCAAACCCCCCGGCGTGCTGTTACTGCACGGTCTCATGGGCCGCGCCTCCCACTGGGCCGGCACCGCCCGCTGGCTCGCCGACCGCTACCGCCCCGTCGCCCTCGACCAGCGCGGACACGGCCGCAGCGACAAACTCGAGGACGCCCGCTACGACCGGGAGGCCTACGTCGCCGACGCCGAGGCCGTTCTCGAACAGCTCGATCTGGGCCCTGTCGCCCTCGTCGGTCACGCCATGGGCGCGCTCACCGCCTGGCAGCTCGCCGCCAAGCGGCCCGACCTCGTGCAGGCGCTCGTCATCAGCGACATGCGGGCCTCCGCGCTCGGCGAGCAGTCGCAGCACGAATGGCAGCACTGGTTCGACTCCTGGCCCGTGCCGTTCGCCACGCTCGCCGACGTCCGCAAGTGGTTCGGTGAGGACGATCCCGCCCTGGAGCGCTCCCGGCCCTCCCGCGGCGCCTACTTCGCCGAGGTGATGGCGGAGGAGGAGGACGGGTGGCGGCCGGTCTTCTCCCCGGGAGTGATGATGCGGGTCCGCGAGGCCTGGGTCCATGACGCGCACTGGGACGAGTTGGCCCAGGTGCGCTGCCCGACCCTCGTCGTGCGCGGCCTCGACGGCGAGTTGGGCAGGGCCGAGGCCCAGGAGATGGTGCGGGTGCTGCCGCGCGGGATCTACGCCGAGGTGACGGAAGCGGGACACCTCATCCACTACGACCAGCCGGAGGAGTGGCGCAGAGTCGTCGAACCCTTCCTCCAAGCCACCCTCCCAACCGGAGGCTGACCC
>NZ_JASKYT010000730.1:0-1064 GCF_041028275.1 Streptomyces sp. PU-14G | reverse complement strand
GCTCGCAGCCGCGTAACCGTCCGGTACCCCCCCCCCCCCCCCCCCCCCCCCCCCCCCCCCCCCCCCCCCCCCCCCCCCCCCCCCCCCCCCCCCCCCCCCCCCCCCCCCCCCCCCCCCCCCCCCCCCCCCCCCCCCCCCCCCCCCCCCCCCCCCCCCCCCCCCCCCCCCCCCCCCCCCCCCCCCCCCCCCCCCCCCCCCCCCCCCCCCCCCCCCCCCCCACGGCGCCCGACCCTTCACCACGCCCCCCGGTCTGCCGCAGCGCGCTCGCAGCCGCGTAACCGTCCGGTACCGCCAGATCGGTCAACTGCCAGCCGGGGACCCGGGCAGGCTGGTCCAGTGAGCTGACGTACGTGAGGGCGGGATCCTCACCCAGGCCCGTCCCGGTGCCTTTCAAGTAGGCCTCCTTGCGCGTCCAGCAACGGGCGAACGCGGCAGGCAGCGCGTCCGGTCCGAGAGCGGCCAGTTCCGTCTGTTCGCGCGGGTGCAGCGCGGACATCGTCTGGGTGGCTGTCGAGACGGACGGATGCTGTTCCACGTCCACCCCGATGGGCGCGGCGGCGAACGCGAGCGCGACCACATCACCGGCGTGCGAGAGGGAGAAGTGCACCGGGTCGGAGGGCACGGCCGGCCGCCCGTGCGGGCCGCCGCACACGGGGCAGTCGGCGCGGGTGAACGGCACGTCCCGCGGGGCGAGGCCGAGCAGCGCGCCCAGTTCCTCGCGCAGTGCCAGGTGGGCGACCAGGTAGCGGTCGCGGTCGGCCTGCTGTACGAACCTGGCGGCACGCTCACGCTCTTCCGCCGAGAGCGACGCGAGAGCACCCGGCGCCGCAGCCGCGGACGCATGCTCGGAGACGCGCACGAAGCGAACGACGGGAGAGCGGAGGGGGTCGGTGGTACCGGAGGCGGCAGCACTCGTCATGCGGCGACCGTACCCGAAGGAGTGAAGCGCTCACGCGCGAGTACGCGAACGCGCGAACCAAAACGCCCCCCGTACGGTGGTGGGCCAGGCCATGCCGGCCGAAGCGGTGGCGGGCCGCGCCTTCCCCGCGGCCACCACCCCACCC
>NZ_JASKYT010000073.1:0-26345 GCF_041028275.1 Streptomyces sp. PU-14G | reverse complement strand
CTCAGCCTTCCGCGCCGCGCCCTTGCCCTGTGCCGTGGCCCTCGGTGCCGTGCCCTCCGGTGCCGTGCCCTCCGTTGCCGTGCCCCTCGCCCTCGGAGCCGGGCCCGCGGTCACCGCCGGGCTCCTGGGCGGCACCCGGGCCACCCGGTGCCGGGGCCGCGCCGTGCCCGCGGTCGGCCAGTACGGGGGGCGGTTCGTCGTCCATCTCGAAAGCCAGCGGGAAGGGGGCGTGCCCGGCCAGCCGGAACCAGCGCACCTTGCGGTGCCGGCGCAGCGCCCGCGCGGCGCGCACGGCGTCGTTGTGGAAGCGGCGGGCCATCGGGACCCGGCGTACGGCGGCGCCCAGTTCCTCGGCGGTCTCCGCGCCGCCGGGCGCCGCTCGTACCGCTGCCAGTTGCGCGCTCTCGGCGAAGACGGCACGCAGCGCCTGGCTCAGCTCGCTCTCGGCGACCTCGCGGTGGTCCTGTTCGGCCAGCCGCGCGTCGTGCGCGGCCTGGTAGAGCACCATCGACGCGGCGGGGTCGAGGACGCCCGCCGTGGCCAGCTCCTGGGCGATGGAGGCGCGGCGCAGCAGCCCGGCGTCCAGCGCCGCCCTGGCCGCGTCGATCCTGGCGTGCAGCCGGTCGAGGCGGCCCGCGGTCCAGCTCAGGTAGACGCCGACGAGCAGCAGCGCGACGACGATCCAGATGACGGTGGTGAGGGTCGGCATCGTGGGTATCGGGTCCTCGGGTCCGGGCCCTCGGCGGGCGGCGTGGCAGGGGGCGGGTCAGTCCCGCGCGAGGCCGAAGCGGGCGCGCAGCCCGGTGCGCTCGTCGGGGGCGACGGAGGCGGCGCCGTCGGTGACCGTCTCGTACACGGCCAGGACGTCGGCGCCGACGGTGGCCCAGTCGAACCGCCGCACGTGCCGCGCGCCTCTCCTCCGCAGATCGGCGCGGCGCCCGGGTTCCTGAAGCAGGGCGACGGTGCGGGCGGCGAGCGCCTCGGCGTCCTCGACGGGGAACAGTTCGCCGGCCTCTCCCCCGTCGAGCACCTGCTCGAAGGCGTCGAGGTCGGCGGCGAGCACCGGCGCCCCCGCGGACATGGCTTCCACCAGGATGATCCCGAAGGACTCGCCGCCGGTGTTGGGGGCCACGTACAGGTCGACACTGCGCAGCAGCCGGGCCTTGTCCTCGTCGCTGACCATGCCGAGGAAGACGACGTTGTCCCGCAGGGCGCGGGGCAGCCCCGCCACGGCCTCCTGCTCGTCGCCCCGGCCCGCCACCAGCAGGCGGGTGCCGGGGGCCTGCTCGACGATCGCCGGCAGCGCCTTCATCAGGACGGGGAGGCCCTTGCGCGGTTCGTCGATGCGGCCGATGAACCCGATCGTGTGAGCGCCGGGAGCGCCCTGCCACGCGGGCTTCGGCTCGGCGTCGGCGAAGAAGCGGACGTCCACGCCGTTGGGGATGGTCACCGCGTCCCCGCCCAGGTGCTCGACCAGGGTGCGGCGGGCGTACTCGCTCACCGCGATCCGCGCGCTGATCTTCTCCAGCGCGGGCTGCAGGATCGGGTACGCGGCGATCATCGCCCGCGAGCGCGGGTTCGAGGTGTGGAACGTGGCGACGATCGGCCCCTGCGCCGCCCAGCAGGCCAGCAGCGCGAGCGAGGGCGTGGCGGGCTCGTGGATGTGCAGGACGTGGAAGTCGCCGTCGTTGACCCAGCGCCGGACGCGGGCCGCCGAGAGGAAACCGAAGTTCAGCCGGGCCACCGAACCGTTGTACGGGACGGGTACGGCGCGGCCCGCGGAGACGACGTAGGAGGGCAGCGGTGTCTCGTCGTCCGACGGCGCGAGCACCGACACCTGGTGGCCGAGCCTGATCAGGTGTTCGGCCAGGTCCCGGACGTGGAACTGGACCCCCCCTGGCACGTCCCAGGAATAGGGGCAGACGATGCCGATCCTCATGTGCGGGCCTTCCCCGCGGGCTCCAGATCGGCGCTCCAGAAGCGCTGGAGCATGTGCCAGTCCGCCGGATGCGCGGCGATGCCGGCGGCGAAGGTGTCGGCCACGGTCTGCGTCATCGCGGCGACCCGCTCCCTGCGGCCCTCGATTCCGGGCACCGGGACGGGTGCGTGGACTCGGGCGTTCATGGCGGGCGAGACGTCGTCGTACCAGAGCGTGACGGGCAGCAACCGCGCCCCGGTCTGCTGGGCGAGCAGCGCGGGGCCCGCCGGCATCCGGGCGGCCTCGCCGAAGAAGGTGACCTCGATCCCGGTGGCCGACAGGTCGCGGTCCGCCACCAGGCAGACCAGGCCGCCCGCGCGCAGTCGGCGCGCCAGCGTGCCGAACGCGGTGGCGCCCCCGTGCGGCAGCACCTCCATGCCCAGGCTCTCCCGGTAGGCGACGAACCTGTCGTAGAGGCTCTCCGGCTTGAGGCGCTCCGCGACGGTGGTGAACCGGGTGCCGGTGGCGGTGACCGCCCAGGCCCCGGCCAGGTCCCAGTTCGCCAGGTGGGGCAGCGCCAGCACGACGCCACGGCCCGCGGCCAGCCCGTCGGTCAGATGGTGCAGGCCCTCGACGGAGACGCTGCGGATGAGCTGCTGCTCGCTGTAGGAGGGCAGCCGGAAGGACTCCATCCAGTAGCGCATGTAGGAGCGCATGCCCGCGTGCGAGAGCCGCCGCAACCGCGTGGGAGAGGCACCGGGGACGACGCGGGCCAGGTTGCTCTCCAGGCGGGTGACGCCCTTGCCCCTGCGGCGCCACGCCTCGTCGGCGATCCTTCGGCCCAGGGCCTGGGCGGCGGGCTCGGGCAGCTTCCTCACCCCGGCCCAGCCCAGCCCGTACAGCGAGTCGGTGAGCCGGTCCCGCAGCCCGCTCACCCGGCCCTCCTCCGCCCCGCTCACACCGTCCTCCGCTTCTCCTCGGCCTCGGCGGCTCCGGTGCCCGAGGACCCGCCGGTGCCCGAGGACCCGCCGGTGCCCGAAGACGCGCCGGTGCCCGCGGAGGCGTCCGTCTCGTCCACCTCGGCGGCCTCGCGGCGTACCGTCACCACCCGCTGTCCCAGGGTGATGGCGCTGCCGACCGCGACGACCCACAGCGCGATGGGCAGCAGGATGCCGATGTGGGGCACGCCGAAGGACTTCTCGAAGCCCGAGAAGCCCGCCAGCACCAGGGTGATCACCAGCCGCTCCGACCGCTCCACCAGGCCGTTGACGTCCACCGGCAGCCCGATGCTCTCGCCCCGCGCCTTGGTGTAGGAGACGACCTGCCCGCTCGCCAGGCAGAACAGCGTCACCGCGCACAGGGTCAGGTCGTCACCGCGCCCGGCGTACCACAGTGCGATCCCGCCGAAGACGGCCGCGTCCGCGACCCGGTCGAGCGTGGAGTCCAAGAACGCGCCCCAGCGGCTGGAGCGGCCCAGCTGACGCGCCATGTTGCCGTCGAGCATGTCCGAGAAGACGAACAGCGTGATGACGACGGTGCCCCAGAAGAACTCCCCCATCGGGTAGAAGACCAGGGCGCCCGCCGTCACCCCGGCCGTGCCGATCAGGGTGACGACGTCGGGGCTCACTCCCAGGCGCAGCAGCAGCGTGGCGAACGGGGTGAGGACACGCGTGAAGAAGGCACGCGCGTACTTGTTCAGCATGACCGTCCCTGGTACGTCGTGGGTGAGCCGGATGACGGTGTGGCCACCGGGTGGCCCATCGTAGCCACGCCAGGACAGCGCCCGGCGCACACGGTCGGGTAGTGCCGTGTTCCACGTATGGACGCTCGATGGCAGCGGTGGAAAGCTCGAAAAGAAACCGGTGGTCTTCGCGACCCCTCGGCCCCTCCAGCGTGCTCCAGCAGGTGACGACGGAAGGCGGGACACATGGCCGACAAAGCGAACGCACACCCCGGAGCCGCCGGCAGGGCAGCGGCGGCCGACCACCCCGCCGCGATACGCAACGTGGTGCTGGTCGGCCACAGCCAGGCCGGCAAGACGACTCTGGTCGAGTCCCTGGCACTCGCCTCGGGAGCGATCACGCGCGCGGGGCGGGTGGCGGACGGTACCTCCCTTAGCGACCACGACGAGATCGAGTACCGGCAGCAGCGCTCCGTACAGCTCGCGCTGGTGCCGCTCACGTGGAACGGCATCCGGATCAACCTCCTCGACACCCCCGGGTACGCGGACTTCGTCGGGGAGCTGCGGGCCGGCTTGCGGGCGGCGGATGCCGCCCTCTTCGTCGTTTCGGCCGCCGACGGGGTGGACGGGTCGACCCGGCTGGTGTGGCAGGAGTGCGCGGCCGTCGGCATGCCGCGCGCCCTGGTGGTCACCCACCTCGACGCGGCCCGCGCCGACTTCGACGAGATGGCCGCCGTCTGCCAGGACGTGCTCGGCGGCGACGACCCGGACGCCGTCATCCCCCTCTACCTGCCTGTCCTGGGCGAACGGCAAGCCGACGGAAGCGCCCCGCTCACCGGACTGGCCGGGCTCCTCACGCAGCGGCTGTTCGACTACAGCGGCGGGCAGCGCACCGAACGCGAACCCGGCGAAGGGCAGTTGCCCCGGCTGACGGAGGCCAGGAACCGGCTGATCGAGGCCATCATCGCGCAGAGCGAGGACGAGACGCTCATGGACCGCTATCTCGGCGGCGAGGAGTGCGACGTCAAAACGCTCATCGCGGACCTGGAGAAGGCCGTGGCGCGTGGCGTCTTCCACCCGGTGCTGCCCGCCGCACCCGCCGACGGCAGCGCCCGCCAGTGCCTGGGCAGCGTCGAGCTGCTGGAGCTGATCACCGGCGGGTTCCCCACCCCGGACGAGCACGGCATCCCCGCGGTCACCACCCCGGAGGGCTCCGCGCGGCCCGCGCTGACCTGCGACCCGGACGGCCCGCTGGCCGCCGAGGTCGTCAAGACCTCGTCCGACCCCTACGTCGGCCGCGTCTCGCTCGTGCGCGTCTTCTCCGGCACCTTGCGGCCCGACGCGACCGTGCACGTCTCCGGGCACGGGACGGCCGACGGCGGACCCGAGGCCCCCGCCCTCCACGAGGCGGACGAGCGCATCGGTGCGCTGTCCGCACCGTTCGGCAAACAGCTGCGGCCCCTGGAGGCGGCCATCGCGGGCGATCTCGCCAGCGTGGCCAGGCTGGGCCGCGCCGAGACCGGCGACACGCTCTCCTCCCTGGACGCACCGCTGCTGATGGCGCCCTGGGCGATGCCCGACCCGCTGCTGCCCGTCGCCATCGAGGCGCACAGCAAGGCCGACGAGGACAAGCTCTCCCACGGCCTGGCCCGGCTGGTGGCCGAGGACCCCACGATGCGGCTCGAACAGAACCCCGACACCCACCAGCTCGTCCTGTGGTGCATGGGCGAGGCGCACCGGGACGTCGCCGTGGAGCGGTTGCGCTCCCGGTTCGGCGTGCGGGTGGACACCGTGGCGCACCGGGTGCCGCTGCGTGAGACGTTCGCCTCGTCCGTCACCGGGCGCGGGCGGCACGTCAAACAGTCCGGCGGGCACGGGCAGTACGCGATCTGCGAGCTGACCGTCGAACCGCTCGCGACCGGTTCCGGCATCGAGTTCGTCGACAAGGTGGTGGGCGGTGCGGTACCGCGTCAGTTCATCCCTTCGGTGGAGAAGGGCGTCCGCGCCCAGGCCGCCAAGGGGGTCGCCGCGGGCTACCCGCTGGTGGACGTGCGGGTCACCCTCTTCGACGGCAAGGCGCACTCCGTCGACTCCTCCGACGCGGCGTTCCAGACGGCCGGCGCGCTGGCCCTGCGCGAGTGCGCCTCCCGGGCGAGCATCCACCTGCTGGAACCGGTGGCCGAGGTGGAGGTCACCGTGCCCGACTCCTACGTGGGCGCCGTGATGAGCGACCTGTCCTCCCGCCGGGGCCGGGTGCTGGGCACCGAGCAGGCCGCCGCGGGCAGCACGTCGGTGCGCGCCTGCGTGCCCGAGATCGAGATCAGCCGGTACGCGGTCGACCTGCGTTCCATGTCGCACGGCACGGGGCGCTTCGCTCGCACGTACGCGCGGCACGAGCCGATGCCGCAGCAGCAGGCCGCCCGCATCCTCCAGGAGGAAGCAGCCGCGGGCAGCCGTCGCTGAGCGAGCGTCACCGAGAGCGGGCAGCCGTCGCGGAGAGGACCCGCAGAGAGCGGGCAGCGGTCGCTGAGCGGGCGTCGCTCGCGAGGGCGGTCGTGGAGTCGACGTCGCTGAGAAGGACGGTCGCTGGAACAGGCGGTCGCTGGGAGCGGCTTGGCTGAGGCAAGATGTGTGCCGACCATGGCAGTTGGGAAGCCGTCGTGGTCGGCGGCATTTCACCGGGCCGACGCCGGGCCCGCGGTGCCGTGAGCCAGATCCGAGCGGAGTGGGGGCCCAGTGGCCGGTTTCGACGACCTCAGCAGCCAGACCGACGCGGCATCCGACTTCAGCCCGGGCGCCCAGGTCCCGCTCTCGGGGCCTGGCCAGGGCGGTCAGACGGCGGCGTCGCAGGCGCTGGCCTCGGCCGCCTACCGCGACGACGAGGTGGAGAAGTTGGTCGCGGCCAACCCCGAAGCCGGCTTCAAGAAACCGAAACTCTCCCTTTTCGAGCCGAACCTGGGCGAGGCCTACGCGCGCGCTGTCCAGACCCGGCTGCTCGGCGGGGCGCGGGCGCCCCTCATCCAGTCCTTCGGGATCGAACCGCAGACCGTGGTCGAGCACTGCCTGGCCGCCACGCGCGTGCGCAAGCAGCGCGACGCCCGGCTGTCGCTGGTGATGGCCGTCTTCGGGCTCCTGTTCCTGCCCGGGGTGCTGCTGTGGCTGCTGGCCTTCCAGATGCGCCGCCTGATCGCCGGATCCAAGGACCGGCGGGCGGGAGCCATCGGGTGGGTGGTGCTGGTCGCCGTCGGCGCGCTGGTGGTCCTCTTCGCCGTCCTGCTGCCCTTCACCGGCTTCCTGGGCATCTATCTGCGGGCCATGCTGGTGGTCCCGCTGCTCGGCGGCCTGTGGGCCAAGCAGATCTGCGAGCGCTACGCCAAGGACCTGCGAAGCCGCTGGGAGAGCCTGCTGGGCGGTACCGGGGTCGGCGCCAAGATCCCCGAGGCCGTGCCGCAGGACCCCGGTGACGCCGGTGCCGAACGCATCCGCCTCGGCCTGGCCAAGGTGGCGGCCGAGCAGGCCAGCAACCTCGTCTACTACGCGGGCCCCAAGGGCATACTGGGCATGGGCACCCGCTGGGGCAGTTGGCAGCTCGCCGAGGAACTGATCCCCGCCAAGGACGGCGAGGACATCAACCCCTTCCGCAGCTGGGACGTCATCCGCGCCATCCACGACCAGCTCCGCATGCTGGAGCGCGGCCCCCTGCACACCGGCGGCTTCCCCGCACCCTCGATACGGCACTGGGTCGTCTCCCCCATCGCCGAGGGGGCCAAGGCGGTCAAGCGCCCCGAGGGCCAGGAGGTCGAGGGCTACCGCATCAAGGACTTCGAGATACAGCGCATCTGCAACGAGCAGCAGTTCGGCGCCGGCAACCGGCACTACCTGGGCGTCCAGTTCGTGCTCTGGGACGGCCAGTTGGTCATCACCCTGCTGATCACGGTCACCGTGCTGCACCACACGCTGCGCATCGAGGTCACAGGACACGCGCTGGGCCCGGTGGACGGGCTGTTCACCAGCGGCCCGAAGGCCAAGACCAAGGAGGTCTCCAAGAGCGTGAAGTTCTGGGAGACCCGCACCGTCAACCTGCCGCTGGTGGAGTCCAAGGAGGTCGTACGGCTGGCGGCGCGCGCGCCCTTCACCTGGTTCCCGCCCGTCCTGGACTTCCTCGGCGGCAAGCTCAGCCTGCCCGAGCCGTTCGGGCTGCGGCACGCGTGGGCGAAGAAGCCGTGGCGGCACCGGTTCATGGCCGACGACGCGATGCGCGCTGCGACGCCCGTCCTGCGGGTCGTGCACGCGGCGGCCATCCGGGTGCTGGAGGAGAACGGCTGCAACGTGGAGAAGTTCGGCAGCCGTTCGCTCAACCTCAGCGCGGCGGTGCAGGACGCCAAGCCGTCCAAGGCCGACGTCTACGACGCGTAGTCGATGCGCACGCGCCGCAGCCGTCGCCTACGACGCGCAGTCGCCGCCTACGGTGTGTAGCCGAGGTCTACGGCGCGTCGGAGCGGTGCTCGACGACGGTCACCAGGCCTCGGCCAGCATCGCCCTGGTGTCCGCGAGGAGCTGGGGCAGGACGCGGGTGTGGCCGACCACCGGCATGAAATTGGTGTCCCCGCCCCAGCGGGGCACCACGTGCTGGTGCAGGTGCGCGGCGATCCCGGCGCCCGCGACGGAGCCCTGGTTGATGCCCAGGTTGAAGCCGTGCGCCCCGGACACCCGGCGCAGCACGGTCATCGCCCGCTTGGTGAACTCGGCCAGCTCCAAGGTCTCGGCCTCGTCCAGCTCGGTGTAGTCGGCGAGATGCCGGAACGGGACGGTCATCATGTGCCCGCCGTTGTACGGGTAGAGGTTGAGCACCGCGTAGACGTGCTCGCCGCGGGCGATGATCAGGCCGTCCTCGTCGGACTTCTCCGGAATGGAGCAGAAGGGGCAGCCGTCCTCGGCGCCGGGACCGCTCGGCTTGTTCTCGCCCTGGATGTAGGCCATCCGGTGGGGGGTCCACAGGCGCTGGAACGCGTCCGGCGCCCCCACTCCGATCTGCTGCTCCGGCTCACTCGTCATGTCCGCCAGCTTATGCGCCTGGCAGCGCCTGACACGAGGAGGGGGCGGCCCGACGGGCCGCCCCCTCCTGCGCTCCGGAACCTGTGCACCGCACGTGCGCCCGGCTGCGGCGCTCCCGGGCCGGCTACACCTGGACGCGGCGCTCCACCGCGTCGAGGATCTCCCTGATCGCTTCTTCCTGGGGGATGCCGTTCTTCTGCGAGCCGTCCCGGTACCGGAAGGAGACCGCGCCGGCTGCCACGTCCTCGTCGCCCGCGATGACCATGAAGGGGGTCTTCGCCTTCTGGGCGTTGCGGATCTTCTTCTGCATCCGGTCCGACGAGGAGTCGACCTCCATCCGCAGCCCCTTGGCCTTCGCGGCGGCGGCGAACTCCGCCAGATACGGCACGTGGTCGTCGCCGATCGGGATGCCGACGGCCTGGACGGGCGCGAGCCAGGCCGGGAAGGCGCCCGCGTAGTGCTCCAGCAGGACGGCGAAGAACCGCTCGATGGAGCCGAAGAGCGCGCGGTGGATCATCACCGGCTGCTGCCGGGAGCCGTCGGCTGCGGTGTACTCCAGCCCGAAGCGCTGCGGCTGCTGGAAGTCGACCTGGATCGTCGACATCTGCCAGGTGCGGCCGATGGCGTCCCGCGCCTGGACGGAGATCTTGGGCCCGTAGAAGGCCGCACCGCCCGGGTCCATGACCAGGTCGAGGCCCTGTTTGCCGGCCGCCTGGCGCAGCGCCTCAGTGGCCTCCTCCCACTCCTCGTCGGTGCCCAGGAACTTGTCCGACTCGGGGTCGCGGGTGGACAGCTCCAGGTAGAAGTCGGACAGGCCGTAGTCGCGGAGCAGGTTCAGGACGAAGGTGAGCAGGTTGTCCAGCTCGTCCGGCATCTGCTCCTTGGTGCAGTAGATGTGCGAGTCGTCCTGGGTGAAGCCGCGGGCGCGGGTCAGCCCGTGCACGACACCGGACTTCTCGTAGCGGTACACGGTGCCGAACTCGAAGAGCCGCAGCGGAAGCTCCCGGTAGGAGCGGCCCCGCGCCCGGAAGATCAGGTTGTGCATCGGGCAGTTCATCGCCTTGAGGCGGTAGTTCTGCTCGTCGAACTCCAGCGGCGGGAACATGCCGTCCGCGTAGTGCGGCAGGTGCCCGGAGATCTCGAACAGCCGCTCCTTGGTGATGTGCGGCGTGTTGACGAACTCGTACCCCGACTCCTCGTGCCGCTTGCGCGAGTAGTCCTCCATCACCTTGCGGACGACACCGCCCTTGGGGTGGAAGACGGCGAGGCCCGAGCCGAGCTCCTCGGGGATGGAGAAGAGGTCCAGTTCGGTGCCGAGCTTGCGGTGGTCGCGCTTCTCCGCCTCGGCGAGGAACTCCAGGTACTGCTTGAGCTCGTCCTTGGTCGGCCACGCGGTGCCGTAGATGCGCTGGAGCTGCGGGTTCTTCTCGGAGCCCCGCCAGTACGCGGCTGCCGACCGCATCAGCTTGAAGGCGGGGATCAGCCGGGTGGAGGGCAGGTGCGGGCCCCGGCACAGGTCCTTCCAGCACAGCTCGCCGCTCTTGGCGTCGAGGTTGTCGTAGATGGTCAGCTCGCCGGAGCCGACCTCCGCCGAGGCCCCGTCGGCGGCGCCTGCCGCGTTGCCCTTGAGGCCGATCAGCTCCAGCTTGTACGGCTCGTCCGCCAGCTCCTCGCGGGCGTCCTCGTCACTGGTGACGCGGCGGGAGAAGCGCTGCCCCTGCTTCTGGATCTGCTGCATCTTCTTCTCGATGCGCTTGAGATCGTCGGGGGTGAAGGGCTCGGCGACGTCGAAGTCGTAGTAGAAGCCGTCCTTGATGGGCGGGCCGATGCCGAGCTTGGCCTCGGGGAAGAGCTCCTGGACGGCCTGCGCCATCACGTGCGCCGTGGAGTGGCGCAGGATGTCCAGTCCGTCGTCGCTGGTGATCTCGACGGGCTCGACCTCGTCGCCGTCGGCAGGCTGGTAGGCGAGGTCCTTGAGTTCGCCGCCGACGCGGACGGCCACGACGGAACGCTCGCCCTCGAAGAGCGCGGCGGCCGTCGTGCCCGTCGTCACCACGCGCTCTTCCCGCTCGGAATCGCGTTGGATGGTCACACGGGCATCTGACACCGGTCTCTCCTGACTCTCACCTGGGGTACGCGGTCGCCGCCGCGCCGAGCGCGCGGAGTGGGGCCGCGCGCTCGAATCGTACCGAGCCACCGGGCCCGACCGCGAAACGGTCACCCGGCTCCGCCCCGGCTCGCAGGCGGGTCCCGCTCAGCCGCCCAGTCCGCGTTCGAAGGCGTCGAGGTCGCCCCGCAGCCGCTTGAGCAGCCGCTCGCGGGCGGGCTCGGGGACGGGCACGGGTGCGACGTCCCGGACGCCGCTGACGCGCCGGAAGCCGCCCCTGCTCTCCAGCAGCCCCCTGATCCGCAGGGGCAGCCCGGCCAGGTGGGCGTGGACGGCGAGGCGGTAGTCCTCCTCGTCGAGCCGGGCACGGACCTGCGTGACCTCGGCCCCCGCGAGGACGTCCATCCGCACCGATCCTGGCCCGTCCGGGCCCGCGCGCCGCAGACGCACGACGGTTCCGGTCACGCGTACGGGGACGGAGGGCTCGGTGCGTACGTAGTGCCTCCCCGCCTCTTCGAGGGCGGGGAGGTCGTGCGGGGCGAAGCGGAACGGTTCGGGGCGCGGCTCCCAGCCGTCGGGCGTCCCGGCCGTGCACGACCAGCCGAGCCGGATGTGCACGCCTTCCGTGCCGCGCAGCAACTGGCACAGCGACTCGGTCAGTTCGGCGCAGCAGCCGTGGGCGACCGCGGCGTCGAAGTGTTCGAGGCCGCCGGTGGCCCGGTAGCCGCGTGCGGCGTCCACAGCGGCGCGCAGCGCCCGGCCCAGCACGACGGCCGCACGGGGCCCACTCGGGCCCGGTGGCGGCAGGAGGGCCGTCAGGCGGCACCCCGCGTCCTGCGCCCCGGACCCCTCGTCGAAGCGCGCGCGTGCGACCAGCGCGTCGGCTCGGCGCTCGCCCCTGGCGCCGTGGTAGCCGGCGCGGCGGTGGGCGGCGAGGGCGGTCGCGCGCAGCATGGCGCGGGCGGCGGTGCCCAGCTTCTGCCGGGCTCGCCAGGTGGCTGCCGCGTTGCTCGCGGGCAGTTCGCGTCCGCAGTGGACTTCGTCGTCGTCGGCGGCGACTCGCATCACGCTCTCCGTGTACCGGTCCCTCTGCCCTTCTCCTGACCGGGCGGGGGCGCCGCAAACGGCCGGTGTGCCGCAGAGGACGGGCAGCGCGGAGGGCGGTCGGCGCGGAGGGCGGTCGGCGCGGAGGTCGATCAGCGTGGAGGCACACCAAGAAGGCCGGCCCGTCCTGTGACGGTCCGGCCTCGGGTGGAACAGCAACTCGGGGTGGGCGATACTGGGTTCGAACCAGTGACCTCTTCGGTGTGAACGAAGCGCTCTCCCACTGAGCTAATCGCCCCGGGTGTCGCGCCGGTTGCCCGGCGGCACGTGCAGAACCATACAGTGCGGCTCACTCTTCATCCAAACCCCTTTCGAGCAGGGCCCGCAGACGGCGCTCGCCGGCCCGCATCATCACCGTGTGGTTGGCGGCCAGCAAGGGCTTCGCGGGGAGGGCGAGGAGGCGCAGCAGCCGGTCGCGCACGTCCACCTCCTGCTCGAAGAGCGCGAGGGTGCCGTCGCCGTCGGCCCGTATCGTCCAGCGGGCCCAGCCGTCCAGGTCACCGCGCATGGCGATCTCCAGTATCCCGGACGCCGGGTCCCGGCAGACGGTGCGGAGAGTCACGGTGAGCACATAGGGAAGCACGGAGCGGATGCGGGCCGTGCCACTGTCCTCGCCGGTCCGGGTCAGCGAGCGGACCTGCGGCCACCAGCGCGGGTACCTCTCGGCGCGCTCGAGCACGGCATAGACGCGTGCGGGGGACGCCGCCAGCCGCCAGGCGCTGCGGAAGCGGTAGTGGTTCAGCGGCGCGGCGCGGCCCAATGCGTGCCCCTTCCACGACGCGACCGGGGCCCGGAAGCATACGGCTTCCGGGCCCCGGTGCACGGTGGTGGGCGATACTGGGTTCGAACCAGTGACCTCTTCGGTGTGAACGAAGCGCTCTCCCGCTGAGCTAATCGCCCGTTGGCGGGCTCAACATTACCGCATGTCAGAGGGTGCTCCTGACCAGCCGACGGCCGACCGGGGACGACGGTTCAGGAGTCCTGCCCGGCCTCGCGCCGGACACGTTTGCGCTCCTTGCGGGCGGCGCGGCGTTCCTTCAGCCAGCGGGTGCCCTCGTGGTACTGACGTTTCGTCCACCGCAGGACGTGCTGCGCCCAGACGAACTCGGTCCCCCACACCGCCATACCGGCGAAGATCACCAGCCACCCGGGCCCCGGGAGGGGCAACATGATGACTCCGGCGACCACGATGGCCAGACCGACCAGGAATATCCCGGCGCGCCAGCTCATGTGGAGCGTCCTGGAGGCCTTGATGAAGTCGGGCGCGCGTGAGCCGAGCGGTTTGTCCGCCGGTTCTTCCTCACGGGTGTCAAGTGGCATTGCGTCACTCTCCGCACTCATGGTGGACAAGGTACCCGACCCCTTCCGGGTAGGGCGGTTCACTCGATCGGCCCCACTTCTCAAACCTACAAGATCCGTATGAAGGATTCGATTCCGGGCAAATCAGTCAGAGGGGTTTACAACCGGCGCGTAGGTGGCATGTCGATTGCGCCGACGTGCGAATCCCCGAGCGCACACTGAGCGAAAGGCCCTGGCGCTTATGAACACAACGGTGAGCTGCGAGCTGCACCTGCGCCTCGTTGTTTCGAGCGAGTCCTCGCTGCCTGTACCAGCGGGCCTGCGGTACGACACGGCGGACCCCTACGCCGTACACGCCACCTTCCATACCGGTGCCGAGGAGACCGTGGAGTGGGTCTTCGCCCGCGATCTCCTGGCCGAAGGCCTCCACCGGCCGACCGGCACCGGGGACGTCCGAGTCTGGCCGTCCCGCAGCCACGGGCAGGCCGTGGCGTGCATCGCCCTCAGCTCCCCGGAGGGCGAGGCCCTGCTCGAGGCCCCGGCGCGGGCACTGGAATCCTTCCTCAAGCGAACCGACGCGGCCGTGCCGCCCGGTACCGAGCACCGTCACTTCGACCTCGACACAGAGCTCTCGCACATCCTCGCCGAGAGCTGAGACCGCCGGTTCCCGCGACCGTCCGACTCGGGGCGACGGTTCGCGGGCCCGGCAGCCGTGTGCCACGGCACCACTTCGTGTAACGGCACACTGCGACGCCGCCGCCGCGTACTCGTACGTGGCGGCGGCGTCGCTGCGTCACGGCACGGCACGTCACGTCAGGTCACGTCATGCTGCGTCACGTCACGTCGCGCCCCGCGGGGGCCGGCGGGAACCGGCACGGGCTGGAGAGCGTTCGACACGGACGGGAGCGACTACGCTCTCGGAGCGGTAGCCGGAGGATGTTCCCGGACACGGCAGGAGCGGAGCGGCCCGTGCAGATCAACCACGACACCCGGTGCGCACTCGATCAGGTGGTCGGGCTGCTGAACACCATGGCGGACGGGGAGACCCCCGACACGCTGGTGTCCGTGGCCGACCTGCGGGCCTTCGTCGAGAGCCGCGACGTCAGCGGTGTCGACACGCTCACCGAGGGCGACCTGAGCGCCGTCAGGGCCGTCCGGGAACGCTTCGCGCAGGTGTTCGCGGCCCCCGAGGCACGCACGGCTGCCCGGCTGATCAACGCGCTGGTCGCGAAGGCAGGCACGACGCCGCAGCTCACCGACCACGACGACTACGACTGGCACGTCCACTACTTCGCCCCCGGCGCCTCCCTCGCCCAGCACCTCGCCGCCGACGGGGGCATGGCACTGGCGTTCGTCCTGGTCTCGGGCGAGCGCGACAGGCTGCGGCGCTGCGAGGCGCCCGACTGCCGGCGCGCCTTCGTGGACCTGTCCCGCAACCGGTCACGCCGCTACTGCGACAGCCGCACCTGCGGCAACCGCCTGCACGTCGCCGCCTACCGCGCCCGGCAGCGCGAGTCGGCCGAAGCCCCGCAGGGCTGAGCCCGCGCACCACCGCGCGGCCCGGCCACTCGCAGCGGGCACGCGCGGCGGACAAGAGCGCCCATCGCAGCAGCCGGGCCCTCGCCGCTGCGCAAGGCCGGACGCTCGCAGACCGCCGCCGGGCGGCGCGCAGGTCGCCGACTGCCCGGGCGGCACGCACGGCATCGCTGCCCGGGCGGCGCGCAGGTCGCCGACTGCCCGGGCGGCACGCACGGCGTCGCTGCCCGGGTGGCGCACACGCCGTCGCTGCTCGGGCGGCGCGTACCTGGCCGGCTGATCAGTCAGCGCGTACATCGTCGGCTGCTCGGGCGGCGTTCACAGGAACAGCAGGTCGTGCGCTGCGGCGGCACCGATCAGCACCGCGATCACGGCGAGGAACAGCATCAGCGGTGGTTGGGAGAGTGCGTACAGGCATCCCCTGGGTTCGGGGGGCGGCAGCTCGTCGAGCTCGACCGAGGAGTCCGGCGTCGTGTCCATCTCGCCGTGATCATGTCCCAGCCCCCCGGGACGGCCACGACCACGCGCCCCCCTTCGCGTGGAAGGCTGCGAAAAGTCCGGTATGGCCAGCGCTGCCGTGCTAAGGCACGAGAGCGTCGGATGCCGGACTTCTCGCTGTCAGATGCCGTGCTTCTTGAGGATCTCCTCGATGTCGGAGAAGTCCTCGCCGTCGGAGGCCTGCGTCTTCCTCCGCTGGTCGGCCGGCGGGGTGGACAGCGCCGGGGCACCGGCGGTGGACCCGGCCGAGCGCGGCTTCTTCTCCCTCTCCCGGGGCTGCTTGTCCCGTCCGCTGGGCTGCTTGGCGGGCTTGCCCGCAGATCTTGCGGAGGCCACGCGGGCGACGACCCACAGGACGACGGCGCAGGCCAGCACGGCGAAGCCCGCCCAGACCGTGGGCTTGAGCACCAGATCGGCCGCCCAGCCGCCGAAGGCCCTGCCGATCTTGCCGCCGAGCCCGACCAGCCCGGACATCGCGAGTCCGACCGGCACCAGCGCGACGGCGGCGATGCGCGTCGCGGCGGCGAAGCGGCGGCGCCAGGCGGTGAGGAAGGCGATGGCCAGGCCCGCGGCGGAGAGAGCGGCGCAGACGGTCGTGGTGAGCATGCCCCCATCGTGGCACCAGGCGGGCTGCCGCGGCCACGGCTCGACCCGGGTTCAGGGAGATCTCGGGGTCGGGGCCCTCCTTGGGGCTGAGAGACTGGCCCCATGGACAACACCCACCCCCCGGTCACCCTCGACGTGTGGTGCGAGCTGCAGTGCCCCGACTGCCATCGGGCCGGCAGCGACCTGCGGGCGCTGCGCGAGCGGTACGGCGACGCACTGGAGATCCGGCTGCGGCACTTCCCCCTGGAGAAGCACAAGCACGCCTACGCCGCCGCGCAGGCGTTCGAGGAGGCCTACGAGCAGGGCAGGGGAGACGCCTATGCCGAGGCGGTGCTGGCACGCACCGCCGAGTTGGGCGCGCGCGGCGAGGAACTGCTCGTGGAGGTGGCGGGGGAACTCGGCCTGGACACCGGCGAGGTGGAGTCCGCCCTGATCGACGGCCGCCACCTGCTGGCGGTGGACGCCGACCAGGCCGAGGGCAAGGCGATCGGTGTGACGGGTACCCCGACCTACGTCATCGACGGGGAGCGGCTGGACGGCGGCAAGAGCCAGGAGGGCTTGCGGGAGCGCATCGAGGAGATCACCGACCGGCTCCTCGCGGGCTGAACGGCGCCGCTACAGCAGCTCCTTGGCGTAGAACCGCTCCACGGTGCGGTAGCCGAGCGAGGTGTAGAGCCGCACGGCGGGCGTGTTGTCCGTGAAGACGTTCAGTCCGAGGCGCGGTGCGCTCCGTTCGAGGCACTCGTGCTCGGCCGCCCGCATCAGCGTGCGCCCGTGCCCCGCCCCGCGCCGCGCGGGGTCGACGTTGACGTCGAAGACCCAGGCGTCCACGTCGCCGCGGGGCAGCGCGGTGAAGGCCAGCCACATCGAGCCGACGTCGGCGCCGTCGCAGGTCAGGATGCGGAGCACGGCTTCCTTCGTCGCGGCGCCGTCCGGCAGCCGGGCCAGCCGCGCCGCCTCGGACCCGGCCGCCGCCTGGGCGGGGGTGAGGCCGCGGGCGACCATGCCGCTGATGTAGGTCGCGGCGGACGCCTCCCACCACGCCGGGAACTCCTCGTCCTTCATCGGCCGGGCCTCGCTGCCTGGCGGCAGCGCGGGGCGCTCGCGGAGTTCCTTGATCATGTGCCGGCTGCGCTCCCCGTAGCCGAGAGCGGTCAGCAGGCGGTCGCCCGGGGTCCGTTCCTCGGCCGCCGCCGCGATCCGGGCCTCCACGTGGGTGCAGCCCCAGCCGCGCAGGATCTCTTCGGCGGCCAGCGCGGCGACGGTGCCCCTGCCCCGCCGCCGGTCCCCCTCCTCGACGTGCAGGTGCTCGATCGTGCCGAACGGAGGTCCGGACTCGCGGGGCCCGAGGAGGCCGACGGAGCCCGCCGGCCGGGAGTTGACACGGATTTCGTACGCGCAGGAGCGTCTGCCCTCGGCGTCGCGGCTTTCGGGCCCGGTGGGGCGCAGCGTTGTCGTCACGCCCTGGTTCTACCTGCCGACGACGGGACCCGCCACCGAATTCACGGGACGACGTCGGCCACGTTCACGGACGACGCCGGCCGCGTTCACGGGTCGATGTCGGCCGCTTTCACGGGACGAGCCGGCCGCGTTCACGGGTCGATGTCGGCCGCGGAGCGCTCCTCGAAGACCCGCATCGCCTTGCTGGTCACCGGCCCCGGAGCGCCCGGGAGGGCGCGCCCGTCCAGCCGGGCGACGGCCTGGACGTCACGCAGGCTGGACGTCACGAAGATCTCCTCGGCCCGCTCGAGCGCCTCCATGGGCAGCTCCGTCTCCCGTGCGCCCGTCCACTCGAGGACGAGGGCGCGGGTGATGCCGGCCAGACAGCCCGACGTCAGCGGCGGGGTGTGCAGTTCGCCGTCGAGGACGAGGAAGACGTTGGAGCCCGTGCCCTCGCACAGCTGTCCGTGTGTGTTGGGGAACAGGGCCTCGGTGGCGGCCTGTTGCCTGGCCCGCGCCAGGGCCACGACGTTCTCGGCGTACGAGGTGGTCTTCAGCCCGGCGATCGCGCCGCGCTCGTTGCGGGTCCACGGGACGGTGACGACGGAGGTCGTGTCCGGCCTGCGGGTGGCCTCGCCGAGGGCGACGACGAGCGTCGGGCCCGCCTCGCCGCGGTCCGAGCCGAGCGGGGAGAGGCCGCCTGTGTAGGTGATCCGCAGCCGGCCGTAGGGCATCGGGTTCGCCTCGACCACCGCACCGCAGGCGCGGCGCACCTCGTCCAGGTCGGGCTCGGGCAGGCCGAGACCGCGCGCGGAGGACGCCAGGCGGTGCAGGTGCCGGGTGAGGGCGAAGGGGGTGCCGTCGGCGGTCTTGACGGTTTCGAAGACGCCGTCGCCGACCGTCAGTCCGTGGTCGAGCACGGAGACGTTCGCGCTGTGGGCGTCCCGCAGGCCGCCGTCGAGCCAGATCTTCACTGCTGTTCACCTCAGGGAGCCTGCCAGGGGCCGCTTCGTCACCGGGCGGGCACGGTCATGGGCCGGTGCGCACGTCCGCTGGTCGTGGCGCGGTCTCGTCTTCTTCGTACTCCCCCGACGCTACCGCGAGCAGCCGGGAAGCCTTCAGCTCGGTCTCCCGCCACTCCGCCTCCGGCTCCGAGTCCCAGATGATCCCGGCGCCCGCGCCGAAGCGCAGCAGGGCGCGCGGATACTCGCGTTCGATCCAGAACGTCCGTATGCCGACGGCCAGCTCGCCGACGCCGCGGTCGGCGTCGACCCATCCGACGCCGCCGGTGTAGGGGCCGCGCGGCGCCGCCTCCAGCGCGTCGATCAGGCGCAGGGCGCTCGACTTGGGCGCGCCGGTGATGGAACCCGGCGGGAAGGTGTCCTCCAGCAGCCGTGCCCACGGCCGCTTCGTGTCCTGGGGCAGTTCACCGCGGACCGTGGAGACCAGGTGGACCAGTCCGCGGTACGGCTCGGCCGAGCACAGGGCCGGGACGGTGACGGAGCCCGGGGCGCAGACCCGGCCCAGGTCGTTGCGGACCAGGTCGGTGATCATCACGTTCTCGGCCCGTTCCTTGTCCCCCAGGTCCGCCGCGGAACGGGCGGTTCCCTTGATGGGCCCCGACTCGACGGTCTGCCCTTCCCTGCGCAGGTACAGCTCCGGCGAGGCGGTGGCGATCTCGATGCCGTGGGCGGGGAGGCGGATGGTCCCGGCGTAGGCCGCGGGCGTGCCCTGGGCGAGCCGGGCGGTGAGCTGGTCGATGTCGCAGGCCCGCGGGGACGGGTCGGGCAGCGGCGCGGACAGCACACGGCAGAGGTTGACCTGGTAGACGTCGCCGGTGGCGATCGCCGCGCGGATGCGCCGTACCCCTTCCGTGTACGCGGCGTGATCCAGGGAACTCACCCAGTCCGTCGGGGCCGGCCCCTGCCAGCGCCCTGGCACCGGCGTCGGCAGCGGCGCGGCGCGTACGTCTCCGAAACGGGCGCAGCGCAGGCCCCCCTCGTAGTCGGCGACCACGGCCCACCAGCCCGTCGAGTCGAGGGCTTCGGGGTCGCTGGTGACGTCGCGCAGGTCGGTGGCGAGGTACCCGCCCAAGCGGGCGAGCGGGGTCAGATCGGACACGGCGCCGAGTCTATGGGGGCCGCCCGGCGGCCACGCTGCGGAAACGGAATTTGAGCTGGCCCGGGAATCCGCTAAAGTTCAACACGTCGCCGCGGCGCGCAAGCGCTCCGGAGGCGAGGCACCTGCCAGATCACGGTCTCACGCGGGCGCCTGCGGACGTGGCTCAGTTGGTAGAGCATCACCTTGCCAAGGTGAGGGTCGCGAGTTCGAATCTCGTCGTCCGCTCGATGTGGGGGCTCTTCCCGGGACCCCCGCACTCGGTGGAGTGGCCGAGAGGCGAGGCAACGGCCTGCAAAGCCGTCTACACGGGTTCAAATCCCGTCTCCACCTCCAAGGACGATTAGCTCAGCGGGAGAGCGCTTCCCTGACACGGAAGAGGTCACTGGTTCAATCCCAGTATCGTCCACCGGGTCCGCGAGGACCTCGGGGTTCTTTTCGGCCCCACGCGCGGTTAGCTCAGCGGGAGAGCGCTTCCCTGACACGGAAGAGGTCACTGGTTCAATCCCAGTACCGCGCACGGACGATTAGCTCAGCGGGAGAGCGCTTCCCTGACACGGAAGAGGTCACTGGTTCAATCCCAGTATCGTCCACCAGCTCGCGAGAAGGGCCCCGGTCGGTCGGCCGGGGCCCTTCTCGTACTCCCGCTCGGCAAGAGCCGGGGGTCAGGACGAGAAGAGCATCCGCCCGAAGCCCCCGTGACGGCCACCGTGGTGCCCGTGATGACCGTGGTGCCCGTGCGAGCCGTGATGCGGGGCACCCCAGGCCGGACCCGACGGGTACGCCTGCCCAGCGGGCGGCGGCGGAGGTGCGGACTGCGTCCACTGCGCCTCCATCCTGGTGAGGGCCTCCAGCTCACCGTAGTCGAGGAAGATTCCCCGGCAGTTGGCGCACTGTTCTATCTGCACGCCGTTGCGGTTGTACGTGTGCATGGGCGCACCGCACTTCGGACACATCATTTGCCTGCTCCCTCTCTACCCGTGCCCGGTGGCCGGGGGCCGGCCTCGGATGCCGACAGGACCCGCCGGGCGGGCACCACCCTACGGCCCCTGAGGTGCGGGGAGTTCGGCCTGGTCGGCAACGGCCGCCATCCGCGCGCAGGCAGCCACGCAGGCCTCCTCCGCCTCGTCGAGAACACGGCCGGCGGCACGCGCCTTGGCGACGCCGAGCGCGGCGCTCTGCACCGTCACAGCACGCGCCGGGGCGTCCAGCAACGGCCACGGGTCCGCCTCAGCGAGCCCTCCCCCGGCACCGGCACCGGCAGCGCGCACGGTGTGCAAGGTGCGCACGTAGGCGCCGAGGAAACGCTCCCACTCGTCGGGCGGCAGGAGACCGGTGGCGTACCAGCAGGCGGGCCGGCCCAGATCCCAGGCCGGATCGCCGAGGCCGAGGTCGTCGACGTCGATGAGACACCAGGTGCCCCTTCCCACCGGGTGGCGGACCAGCTGCCCCAGATGGAAGTCACCGTGGCACACGGCGGTGGCGCGGGGCGGCGGCTCCTCGCCGCGGCACCAGGCCGGAAGCACCGCCCACGCCTCCTCCACCGAGCGGGCCGCCGCCCTGAGGGCGCTCCCGGGGGCGCTCCGCATGCGGGCCAGGGCCCGTGCCGCCTTCGCCGGGCCCCGCATCGGCGGCAGGGGGCCCGGAAGGCCGCCGGGCGCCGGAAGGGGCGCCGCGTGCAGACGGGCCAGCAGGCTGCCCGCCGCCTCCCAGGGGGCCGCCCCGGGATCTTCCGGGTCCACGGGGGTCCCGTACGGCCAGACGCTGGCGGTCCTGCCGCTCGGCAGCAGCACAGGCCCGCAGCCGGGAAGCGGGGCGAGCAGCACGCCCGCGTACGGTTCGGCTGCCGCGACGGCGAGCCTGACGGCGAGCGCCCCCGCCGACGCATCGGGATCATGCGCCTTGGCGACCCGGCCCCCGACGCGTACGACGGTCCCGTCGGCCCGCTCGGCCAGCACCTCACCGTCCGCCCCGCCCGCCAGCCGCGCGAGTGCCCTGCGCAGCGCGGGGTCGGCGGCTTTGTGGTCGTACACCGGCACGGGCACGGGGAAACTCCCTGAACGACGGGGCTCCACAGCCTACGGCCCGCTCCCTGGACCCGGCGCGGTGATGCGGGTCCGCCCGTCCGCCGCGCAGGTGTCACAGCGCGGAGGCCCGGGCAGCTCCCCAGCTGCCCGGGCCTCTTGCCGTCCGCCGCACCCCCGTCCCCACGGGGCTGTTACCACCGGAAGTCCCCGACCCGGTCCGCTCCACCGGGCCCGGGGCCGCTCAGGACCCCAGCATTCCGGCAACGGACGACGCCTGTTCCAGGACCATCCGGCCCCAGCCCGATACGAGGCCGAGGAGGAGGGCGAGCGGCAGCACCATGGCGGCTGCCACCAGCGGATGGCGCCGCCCACCGGGACGGGTGCCCGAACCGGTCAGTGCCGACGGCTTCCCCTTCCCTGCGGGCGCTGTGCGCCCGGCGGTGTGCGCCATGATCCGCTCCTGTCGTCGAATGGGGCGGCGGACGTCTGACCTGGGAGTTGGGGCCTCCCCCGGCCCGCCAGGGCCGAGGGAAGAGTGCTGCGTTCGCCGCTTGACCACCACATTAGGCACGGGCGTGACCAGCGGCGTCATGCGCGCGTACCGACTGAGGGGCCTCCCGCAGGATGACGTGGTGCCACGCCGCCTACTCCCCAGGGTGGAGACGCGCTCCGGTTTCCCGGGGTCTTCCCCCAGGGGGTATCGCACGGCCGCGCCTCCACGGGTGAGTTCGCTCACTCCGCGGTGCCTGCCGCTCCCCCGTCGAGCCGTGTCGCGGGCGGGGGCCGCGGCGGGGCCTGCGGGGTGCCCGGCCCGGCCTGGGCACGGCGGGCGTTCCGCAC
Organism: Streptomyces sp. PU-14G; assembly: GCF_041028275.1. NCBI lineage: Bacteria > Bacillati > Actinomycetota > Actinomycetes > Kitasatosporales > Streptomycetaceae > Streptomyces > Streptomyces sp. PU-14G. The sequence continues at coordinate 4,116 of NZ_JASKYT010000073.1, read as the reverse complement.
CGTGCCGGCTCTCGCCCCGTCAATCCCCGTGCCGGACAGGTGGCTTGGGGGCGGCGCGGCAGGGCGCGCGGGCGCACGGGACCGGCGCGTTCCGCTGACTCGCCTCCGTCCGTCGTGCCCTGACATTCCGTCTGCCGCCGCGTGCGCGGCCTATCGTCGCCACACGGCGGCAGTCCGTAAGCTGTCGTCGTCAGACGGACCGGTCAGCGGGTGGGCCTCCCACCGGGCGCCGGAGGCGGGGCCCGCCCCGCCGGACACCGGAGGTAGGGAACGGACATGGCGATGATGCGGCTCCGGCGAGAGGACCCGCGAGTCGTCGGCTCGTTCAGGCTTCACCGCCGCCTGGGGGCCGGCGGCATGGGCGTGGTCTACCTGGGTTCCGACCGGCGTGGCCAGCGGGTGGCGCTGAAGGTCATCCGTCCTGATCTCGCCGAGGACCAGGAGTTCCGCTCCCGTTTCGCGCGGGAGGTGTCGGCCGCACGGCGCATCCGCGGCGGGTGCACGGCCCGGCTGGTGGCCGCCGATCTGGAGGCCGACCGCCCCTGGTTCGCCACCCAGTACGTGCCCGGGCCCTCGCTGCACGACAAGGTGACCGAGGGCGGGCCGCTGCCCGCCTCGCAGGTGGCCTCGATCGGGGCCGCCCTCGCCGAGGGGCTGGTCGCCGTGCACGAGGCGGGGGTCGTGCACCGGGACCTGAAGCCGTCGAACATCCTGCTCTCCCCCAAGGGCCCGCGCATCATCGACTTCGGCATCGCCTGGGCGACGGGGGCCAGCACCCTCACCCACGTCGGTACCGCCGTCGGGTCCCCGGGGTTCCTGGCGCCCGAGCAGGTGCGGGGCGCGGCGGTGACCCCCGCGACCGACGTGTTCGCGCTGGGCGCGACGCTGGCGTACGCGGCGACGGCGGACTCCCCGTTCGGGCAAGGCAGTTCGGACATCATGCTCTACCGGGTGGTGCACGAGGAGCCGCAGCTCGACGACGTGCACGCGGCGCTGGCCCCTCTCGTCCACGCCTGTCTGGTCAAGTCGCCGGAGGACCGGCCGAGCACGTTGCAGCTCTCGCTCCGGCTCAAGGAGATCGCGGCGCGCGAGGCGCGCGGACTGACCGACAGCGGTGAGACGGCCGGGCCTGGCGGCGGCTGGGCCGGGGGGGCCGGGCGGCCAGGACCCGGTGCCCGCCCGGTGCCCGGCGGGCGGCGGGAGCCGCTGTCGGGCGAGCGGCGGGCCCGTGACCACGCCCAGCAGCGGACCCAGCGGGACGGCTCGGGCCGGGGGCGGGACCCAGTGGCGGGCCCGCCTCGGGCCACCGCTCCGCGCTCCGCCCGTGCGACTCCGGCGGGATCCGCCCGCTCGCGGATGTCCCGGCCCGCACGGGACGCCGGCTATCCGACGGGGAGCGGGGGGCACGAGCGCGCGGTGCGCCGCCCCGCCGGTCCTCCGCCGCCCCGCGGCGCGGAGCGTGGCGGCGGGGAGCGCGGCGGCGCGGAGCGGTCCGGGAGCGGCCGTTCCACGAGCGCACGCCAGAGCCCCCCGCGCGGCCCCCGCCAGGAGGGCGGCGGCCGTCCGCGGTCGGGGCCCAGCCCGGCGGCCCGCAAGCGACGGCTGCTGCGCCAGCGGCTCATCGTCTTCGTCGTGGTCACCCTGCTGGTCGCTCTGGGGATCGCCGCGGCCCAGGGCTGCGAGGGCCCCACCCGCGGCCTGGGCCACGTCACCGAACGGGTGCCCGCGGCGGCACCGTCGCCGCCGCAGGGCGGTTAGGGCCCCTGGCCAGTCCCAGCCCTTCCCAGCCCTTCCCGCCCTACCTCGCTATCGCGTAGAAGGCGACGGCGGCGGCTGCGCCCACGTTGAGGGAATCGACTCCGTGGGCCATCGGGATGCGGACCCAGTCGTCGGCGGCGCGCAGAGCACGGGAGGTCAGTCCGCTGCCCTCGGCGCCCAGCATCAGCGCCGCTCGCCGGTCGCCGCCCAGGTCCACTGTGTCGAGCGGAACGGCCTTCTCGTCGGGGGTGAGCGCCAGCAGTTGGAACCCGGCGTCCCGCACCGTCTCCAGGCCGCGGGGCCAGCTGTCCAGGCGCGCGTACGGCACGGCGAACACGGCGCCCATCGACACCTTGACCGAGCGGCGGTAGAGCGGATCGGCGCAGTCGGGCGACAGCAGGACGGCGTCCATGCCGAGCGCCGCGGCGCTGCGGAAGATGGCACCGATGTTGGTGTGGTCGTTCACCGACTCCATGATGACGACGCGGCGGGCGGCGGCCAGCAGCCCCTCGGGCGTGGGCAGCGGCTTGCGCTGCATGGACGCGAGGGCGCCACGGTGCACGTGGTATCCGGTGACGCGCTCGGCCAGCTCGGGGCTGACGGCGTAGACGGGGGCGGGCACCTCGTCGATGACGTCGCCCATGGTGTCGAGCCACTTGGCGGAGAGCAGCATCGAACGCATCTCGTACCCGGCGTGCAGGGCGCGGCGGATGACCTTCTCCCCCTCCGCGATGAACAACCCCTCGGCCGGCTCGCGCCTGCGGCGCAGCTCGACGTCGGTCAGCCCCGTGTAGTCGGCGAGACGGGGGTCGTCGGCGCGCTCGACGGTGACGAGCTTGTCCGTCGGCGGTTGCTGGGGTGTTCCGGGGGAGGATGCGGTAGCCACGGGCCGATACTGCCTTGTCGTGCTCGAAGTGCCAATGCGTCTCTACCGCCGCGTACGGCGGGGGGTTCTCCTGCCGGGAGGGTCACTCCGCGTCGTCGGGGCGCGGGTTCACGGCCACGACGTCGCCGATGACGACGACCGCCGGAGGGCGTACGCCCTCGGCTGCCGCCCGCTCGGCGGCCGTGGCCAAGGTGGCGTCCACGCGGCGCTCGGTGGCCATGGTGCCCTCCTGGATCATGGCCACCGGAGTCTCGTCGGGCCGGCCGTGCGCGCGGAGGGCGGCGGCGATGGCCCCGAGGTTCTCGACGGCCATCAGGAGCACGAGCGTGCCGCGCAGCCTGGCGAGCGCCTGCCAGTCCACCAACGAGCGGGGGTCGTCCGGTGCGACATGGCCGCTGACCACGGTGAACTCGTGGGCGACGCCCCGGTGGGTGACGGGGATGCCGACCGCGCCCGGCACGCTGACGGAGCTGGAGATGCCGGGCACGACGGTGACCTCGACGCCTTCCGCGGCGAGTTGCCGCGCCTCCTCCATGCCGCGCCCGAAGACGAAGGGGTCGCCGCCCTTGAGCCGTACGACGGCCCTGCCCGCCTTGGCGTGTTCGACCAGGACGGCGTTGATGGCCTCCTGCGCCATGGCGCGGCCGTACGGGATCTTCGCGGCGTCGATGATCTCGACGTGCGGCGGCAGCTCGTCGAGCAGGTCGCGCGGGCCGAGCCGGTCGGCGACGACGACGTCGGCCTCCGCCAGCAGGCGGCGGCCCCGCACCGTGATCAGGTCGGGGTCGCCCGGCCCCCCGCCGACCAGGGCGACGCCTCCGGTGCGGGGGCCGCGCTGCCCGGTGACGAGGGTGCCGTCGCCCAGGCGGGCGACGATGGCGTCACGTATCGCCGCCGACCTGCGCGGATCGCGGCCCGCCGCGCCGTGCACCCCACTGGTGAGGACGGCGACGGTCAGGCCGTCGCTGCGGCCGGTCGCCGGCGTCCAGGCGGTCCCCTCATCCGCGTCGTCGGCCCGTACGCACCAGACGCGGCGGGACTCGGCCTCGGCCGTGATGGCCGCGTTGACGGCCGGATCGTCGGTGGCGGCCAACGCGTACCAGGCCTCGGCCAGATCCCCCTCCCGATAGCCGCGGCGCTCCCAGGTGATCTCGCCGCCGGTGGCCATCGCCTCCACCGACGGTGTCACCTGCGGGGCGACGACCGTGACGCGCGCGCCGGCCACCAGCAGCGCGGGCAGACGACGCTGGGCGACGCCACCGCCGCCGACGAGCACGACCCGGCGCCCGGCCAGGCGGAGTCCTACGGGGTAGGCGGGGGTGGCGGAGTCGCCGGGGTTCACAGGCATCGGGGACGGCATCCTTCTCGGGGTCGGGCCGACTCGCGGGGCCGAGCCGACGGCGAGCCGCTGCGGCGGTGGAGCGGCCGGGACGGAGGGGCAGGGGAACAGCCTATGCGGAGCCGGCCAGTGC
>NZ_JASKYT010000729.1:0-1099 GCF_041028275.1 Streptomyces sp. PU-14G | reverse complement strand
CGCCCACCCCCTCCCCTGACCCGGTGCGCGACCGCTGGCGCGCGCCCATGCGGCTGGCGCTGGCGGAGGCCGAACAGGCACCGGGAACGGGGGACGTGCCGGTCGGCGCCGTCGTCCTCGGGCCGGACGGCGCCGTCCTCGGCACAGGACACAACGCCCGCGAGGCGGACGGCGATCCGACCGCGCACGCCGAGGTCCTCGCCCTGCGTGCGGCGGCCAGGCACCGGGGCGACCGCTGGCGCCTGCCGGGCTGCACGCTGGTCGTCACCCTGGAGCCCTGCACGATGTGCGCCGGGGCAGCCGTGCTCTCCCGGGTGGAGCGCGTCGTCTACGGGGCCCCCGACGCGAAGGCGGGGGCCGCCGGCTCCCTCTGGGACGTCCTCCGCGATCGCCGCCTCAACCACCGGCCCGAGGTCGTGAACGGGGTGCTGGCCGAGGAGTGCGCCGCCCTCCTCACCACCTTCTTCCGCACCGCACCCCCCGCGCCCCCTACAGGCCCTCCAACCGATTTCGACCCAAGGCCCTCAGTGGGCTAGAGTTCCTCTCGGTAGCGTGTCCGAGCGGCCGAAGGAGCTCGCCTCGAAAGCGAGTGAGGGGGCAACTCCTCCGTGGGTTCAAATCCCACCGCTACCGCTTGTGAGCAGGACGAAGCGGGCCCCGACCGGTGACGGTCGGGGCCCGCTTCGCTTTCCCGCGGTGGCGGTCGATGCTGTGCGTCATAACGTGGGGGACGCGCAGTCACGACACGTCCAGTAGCTCCGGTCGTAGCGTCGGGCATCGCCCGCGGTGCGCCGCGGAGTGATCACCCCTTCGGCCTCCCGGTGCCGAAGGAGATGCGTGGAAACCCCGAGACGTGCAGCCGCCTCGCCGATTGCCAGTAGCTGAGCGCAGCTCCCCTACGCGGCACCGCCCGCAGTCGAGGCGTTCGCCGCCTCCGCACAGCACGACGAAACCGCCAGACTCCACACGCAACGGCTGCTGGCGGAGCTCGCCAGTGAGGGGTCGGTACGTCCGGTCACTTCACACGACCCCGACCCCGACCCCGTCCGCGACGTCGGGCATCGCCCGCGGTGCGCCGCGGAGTGATCACCCCTTCGGC
>NZ_JASKYT010000728.1:0-1418 GCF_041028275.1 Streptomyces sp. PU-14G | reverse complement strand
CTTGAGAGCCGGAATCCCCTCCCCTAACTCCAGTGGGACCCGCATCACAGTTGATGAGGCCCCACTTCCCACGCGGAGGGATTCGTGAAAGCGTTCACATTCACAAGCAAAGCCACACACGGGGAGAGGTAGCAGCCATGGACTGGCGTCCGGCCGACGTCCCGCTTGCGACTGTCGGGAGTGCCCGCTTGCGGCCGTCGAAGGGCCGCCGGACCCTCGCCGTCGTAGCTGATCGCCGCTGCGGCGGGAAGGGGTGGCGCCCCGAAGGGGCGCGGGGAACGGCGCGGCCAACCACACCCCACCCGCAGACCGCACACGGCGGCCAGTGGCACCCCCGTGCCGGAAGCGCCCACCCCAGCGCAGCAGGGCAAACGGGGGACGCGCCCCGAAGGGGCGCGGGGAACGGCGCGGCCAACCACACCCCACCCGAGGACCGCACACCGCGGCCAGTGGCACCCCTTCCCGGAGCAAGAGCCGCAGGAAAGCCCTAGGGCCTGTCTGATAATTGATCTTGTGGTGGGTCGTGGTGAGCTGACGGATGCGGCGTGGGAGCGGATAGCCCCGCTGTTGCCTGGTGTGGATGGTCGTGGGCGGCCGTGGCGGGATCACCGGCAGGTGATCAACGGGGTGCTGTGGCGGTTGCGGACCGGTGCCCCGTGGCGTGACCTGCCTGAACGCTACGGGCCGTGGCAGACGGTCTATGAACGGTTCGCCCGCTGGGAAGCGGACGGCACCKWSSSSSSSSTGMTCSMRSAGCGGGCGGATCAAAAGGCCAACCGCCTGCGGCGTGGGAAGGCCGGCGGCAGACCGCCGACCTTCGATCGCGAGGTCTACAAGGCCCGCAACGTGGTCGAACGCTGCTTCGGCCGTCTCAAGCAGTTCCGCGCGCTCGCCACCCGCTTCGACAAACTCGCCGCCCGCTACAAGGCCGGAGTCCACCTCGCCGCACTCATCCTCTGGCTGCGCGAACCCGCCCAAGATCCTTTGTCAGACAGAACCTAGCGCGGTGCCCTCGGTGCGGGCTTCCGGGTGGGGCCACGTCAGTTTCAGTACGGTTCGGCTCCCGTCCGCCCGCTCGGCCGGAGCCACCCAGGAGCAGCTGCCGCCGTGGAAGGGCACTGCGTGCAGGCGCAGTTGCCAGCGTGCGCGCATCTTCTCGACCAGCGCGGGCAAGCCGGCGAGCCACGCACGTCCGCTGTCCGTGCGGCTCATCTCGGTGAGTACCGGCAGAGCGGGCGGGAACAGGCCGGACGGTGCCGACTTCCGGGACGACGGTGCCGACTTCCGGGACGTCGACGTCGACCTCCTGGGGGAGGCGGGAGGTGTGAGCCGCGAAGGGGAGGGGTTGTGTGCCTCGGAGGAGAGGTCGGCCATGGCACCGTCCTTGACGGTCGAGGGGCGAGGGGGCGAGCCACGAC
>NZ_JASKYT010000727.1:0-967 GCF_041028275.1 Streptomyces sp. PU-14G | reverse complement strand
GACGAGCAGGCACGGACAGCGCAGGGCCCGGCCCCCGCGGGGGCCGAAGCCACCCAGGCACCCGCCGGCGCCTCCCCTTCCCCGGCCAAGAAGAAGGCCGCGTCTGCGACGTCGAAGACCCGGACGGCGAAGAAGGGCCAGAAGTGAACGCGGCAGCCACCGGACGCGAAATCCTCATCCACCCCGACAAGGACGCACTCGCCCAGGCCACGGCCGCACGCCTCATCACCCGCATCGCCGACGCCCAAGCCGCACGCGGCACCGCGACCGTCGTCCTGACCGGAGGCCGCAACGGCAACGCGCTCCTCGCCGCGATCGGCGCCTTCGGCGCACGCGACCGCATCGACTGGTCACGGCTCGACCTGTGGTGGGGCGACGAGCGGTTCCTCCCCGAAGGCGACCCCGAACGCAACCACACCCAGGCCCGCGAAGCCCTCCTCGACGCCGTCCCACTCGACCCCGCACGCGTCCACGTGATGCCGCCCTCCGACGGGCCGTACGCGGGCGACGCCGAGGCCGCGGCCGAGGCCTACGCCACGGAGCTCGCCGCCGCGGCGGGACCCGACTCGCCCGAGCGCGTCCCCGCCTTCGACGTGCTCCTCCTCGGCGTGGGACCCGACACCCATGTCGCGTCCCTCTTCCCCGAACACCCCGCGCTCCGGGAAACGGAACGGACCGTCGTCGGCGTCCACGGCGCGCCCAAACCGCCGCCCACTCGCCTCTCCCTCACCCTGCCCGCCATCCGGGCAGCACGAGAGGTCTGGCTGCTGGCCGCCGGTGACGACAAAGCCGGAGCGGTCGCCTTCGCCCTTTCGGGCTCCGGCGAACTCCAGGCGCCCGCCGCCGCGGTGTGCGGGAAGTCCCGCACCCTGTGGCTGCTCGACGAGGCCGCGGCCTCCCGCCTTCCAGCCACCACCTGAGACCCCGAGGGGGCAGGGGGCTCCCCCTGCCCCCTCGSSSTCWCASG
>NZ_JASKYT010000726.1:0-972 GCF_041028275.1 Streptomyces sp. PU-14G | reverse complement strand
GGGGTGCCGTAGACGGGGGAGACGGGCACCACCCCGGTCCAGTACGGCAGTTCGAGGTCCTCCGGGTCGTCGTTGGGGCCGCCCGCGCGCACCTTGGCGGAGACCTCGTCGAGGGCGAGCCGGATCACGGCGGTCGCGGCGAGCTCCTTCGGATCGGCCCTGCGGGAGTCGTCCGCGCGCCCGTCGACGACGTTGTTCACGACCGCGTCCAGCGCGCGCAGCCGCTCCTCGTGGTCGGTGACCTCGTACGCGTCTCCGTGCGCCACCACCGAGCGGTAGTTGACCGAGTGGTGGAACGCCGACTTGGCCAGCACGAGCCCGTCCACATGGGTGACCGTCACGCACACCGGCATGCCCGTCTCGGAGCGCCCCGCCTCGCGCAGCGGCCGGGACCCGGTGGAGCCGTGCACGTAGAGGTGCTCGCCCACGCGTGCGTACAGCGTCGGCAGGACGACGGGCCGGCCCTCGCGGACGAAGGCGAGGTGGCACAGGTAGCCGGCGTCGAGGATGCCGTGCACCAACTCCCGGTCGTAGGACAGCCGCTCCCGCTCCCGGGTGCCGGTGGTGCGGGGGGTGCGCGTGTAGGGCGTGCGGGTGGTCGGCTCGTCGGGAAGCGGGCTCGCCATGACGTCTCCTATTGCACTAGTGCATAATAACTTTTGTGCTAGGAGATTACAGGATCGAAGGTCGTGGCGCAGCGGAGATCGCCGCCAGCGTCGAGAGCGGCGTCGGCGGCGGAGCCCTCGCCCCCGGTGACCCGCTGCCACCGATGCGCGAGCTGGCGGCGGAACTGGGCGTCAACCCCAACACGGTGGCCGCCGCGTACCGCACGCTGCGCGAACGCGGCGTCATCGAGACGGCCGGACGGCGAGGCAGCCGCGTACGGGAACGGCCCGCCACCGCGCCCCGCGAGTCCGTCCGGGTCACACCTCCCGAAGGCGGCCTCGACATCTCGACCGGCAACCCCGACCC
>NZ_JASKYT010000725.1:0-1002 GCF_041028275.1 Streptomyces sp. PU-14G | reverse complement strand
GGGCGGGATCGGAGGGATCGAAGTACGCCGTACCGCGAGCCCGTCGGCCGGTGTCCGGTGCATTCTCAGGTCTTTCACGCGGGGGCGTTCGCGGGTGCGCAGCGCGGCGGGTGTCGGCGTAACGGGAGTACGGGTCGGTGTGCAGGGCGGGATCGAAGGGATCGAAGTACGCCGTACCGCGAGCCCGTCGGCCGGTGTCCGGTGCATTCTCGGGTCTTTCACGCGGGGGCGTTCGCGGGTGCGCAGCGCGGCCCCTACATGCCCTGACCACCCGGCGGGGCACTGCCACACCCGCCGGGTGGTCAGGGCATGTAGGCGATCTTGCCCTTCTGCGACTTCTGCACTTCCTCGGCGGGGTCCATACCCAGGCGGGCGGACCGCCCGACGGCGGAGACGGAGTAGCCGGCGAACCGGGTGGTGCTGTCGGCGTCGTTGAAGCCCTTGATCGTGAACTCCAGGCCACCGTCTTGGGTCAAGCTCGTCTTGAAGTCGGTGAACGTGCCCGTGGTCACCGTGCCGTCCGACCAGTCCACCCGGCTGCGGAAGACGGGCTTGGCGCCTGCCGCGGTGTCCTTCAGTGAGGGCAGCGTGCCGCTGAACTTGCTCTCGCCTTTGAGGTAGGGCCGGCCCTGCGCGTCGCGGCAGGTGACGGGCTTCGGCGCCGCAGGCTCTGCGGAGGCCGCGGGGGTCAGGACGGTCACGCCCGCGCACAGGGTCGCGGCGAGGACGGTGGTGGTCGGCTAGGCCGTTTCTGATGGCTCTTGGACGGTGTCGCGGAGCCAGATGTTGATCGCTGTGACGGCGAGTGTGCCGTTGAAGATGTAGTCGCGCTTGTCGTAGCGGCTGGCCACCGCGCGGTACTGCTTCCACTTGTTGACGCACCGCTCGACGGCACTGCGGCGGCGGTACTGGGTCTTGTCGAAGGCCGGTGGGCGACCGCCGTCCCGTCCCTGCCGCCGACGGTTGGCCCGCTGGTCATCAGGCTGGGCGACGGGGCATCAA
>NZ_JASKYT010000724.1:0-945 GCF_041028275.1 Streptomyces sp. PU-14G | reverse complement strand
GTAGCGGGCGTCACGGGTGGCGGGAGTGGGGGCGGGTGGCGCGCAGCGCGTACACCGTGACGACGACCAGCGGGACGGCCGTACCCAGGACCAGGCCCGCCACCACGTCGGTCGGCCAGTGCACCCCCAGGTAGAGGCGGCTGAGTCCGGCCAGCAGGCTCAGCACCGCCGCCCCCGCCCACAGCGCGATCCGCGCCGGACGGGAGGCGATCCGGGCCGTGAGGACGTACGCCAGGATCAGCAGGACGGCCGTGGCGATCACCGTGTGCCGCGAGGGGTAGCAGAAGCCGTCCTCCTGGACGGCCCACAGCTCGGCGGGCGGTCTGGTCCGGTCGGTGACCTCCTTGACCACGGTCGCCGCCGCGACAGCCAGCGCCCCCGTGGTACCGATCAGCACCACCGGCCTCCACGACCCCTGCCGCCAGGACAGCCACAGGGCCACCAGCACCGAGGCGACGAGCAGCGGCACCTTCGACGCGTGCGTCGCGAACGTGATCGGCCCGTCCAACGCCGCGAGGCGGTGCCGCACCACCTCGCCGAGCACCGGCCGGTCCACGAAACCCGCCCCTACGCCCAGTGCCAGGTACGTCACCCCGGCGAACAGTGCCAGGCTGACGAGCAGCCCGACCACCAGCGGGAGCGGGCGCGCCCGCCGGGGACCTCCGGCCGCCCGCCGCACCTCGCTGCCCGCCGGGACCGGCACCGACACCGGTGCCAGCTGCCGGAGCAGCCCGCGCGGGTCGAGCGCCTCGGCCGCGTCGTCGGCTGCGCTGTCGGTGGTGCTGCCGGCTGCGCTGTCGGTTGCGCCGTCTGCTGTGGAGTGCGGAGATCCCGGAGTCGACCGCCCGCTCATCAGTGGGCTCCTTCGGCAGCGTGGGGCAACACTTCGGAACCTCAGTAGAGCGGCGCCCGGTCTTGCGCGCGAGCGGGACGCCGCTSWRCGGG
>NZ_JASKYT010000723.1:0-489 GCF_041028275.1 Streptomyces sp. PU-14G | reverse complement strand
GGCTCGTCGCCGATCTCGTTCCGCCGGACCATCCGCCCGGCGCCTGGGCGCGTTGACCGGCCCACCTAGGCGCCGGAGCGACGCGGAGTCCGGGKAGGGGCCGCGGGGGGGGGGGGGGGGGGGGGGGGGGGGGGGGGGGGGGGGGGGGGGGGCCCCCCCCCCCCCCCCCCCCCCCCCCCCCCCCCCCCCCCCCCCCCCCCCCCCCCCCCCCCCCCCCCCCCCCCCCCCCCCCCCCCCCCCCCCCCCCCCCCCCCCCCCCCCCCCCCCCCCCCCCCCCCCCCCCCCCCCCCCCCCCCCCCCCCCCCCCCCCCCCCCCCCCCCCCCCCCCCCCCCCCCCCCCCCCCCCCCCCCCCCCCCCCCCCCCCCCCCCCCCCCCCCCCCCCCCCCCCCCCCCCCCCCCCCCCCCCCCCCCCCCBCCGCCCCGCCCCCCCCCCCCCCCCCCCCCCCCCCCCCCCCCCCCCCCCCACGACTGGTCGCCACCGGGAAGGG
>NZ_JASKYT010000722.1:0-860 GCF_041028275.1 Streptomyces sp. PU-14G | reverse complement strand
CCCCGCCCCTCCCGCAGGCTCCCAGCCCTGACGCGGCCACAGCACAACCCCGCCGCACGACGGCGCAGCCACCGGATGCCGTGGCGCGGCCGTGGCGCGGCCGTGGCGGGACTCAGTACGAGAACCCGGCGATCCATGCGACGCTGTAGGGCGGTACGGGCAACTGTGGGCGGGGGCCGCGCGCGGACCACTGTGAGGGGCAACACTCGAGCACCGGGCCCCACTGGGGAACCAGTCGATTTCCCCGCGCGTGGATACGATCAGTAAGCAGTACCGCAGGAGCACTGTGCCCGTATTCGGGGGGACACTGGGAAGCGGACAGGAGGCCGACCCGGTCGGCTAGGTCCGAGAGCATCTGGGAAGGAGGTGCGTCGTGGGAGTTCTGAAGCGGTTCGAGCAGCGGCTCGAAGGCCTCGTCAACGGCACCTTCGCGAAGGTGTTCAAGTCCGAAGTGCAACCCGTCGAGATCGCGGGCGCCCTCCAGCGCGAATGCGACAACAACGCCACGATCTGGAACCGAGAGCGCACGGTCGTCCCCAACGACTTCATCGTCGAGCTCAGTCCGCCCGACTACGAGCGGCTCAGCCCGTACTCGGGCCAGCTCGGGGACGAACTGGCCAGCATGGTGCGGGACTACGCCAAGCAGCAGCGCTACACGTTCATGGGGCCGATCAAGGTCCATCTGGAGAAGGCCGACGATCTGGACACCGGCCTGTACCGGGTGCGCAGCCGCACCCTCGCCTCCAGCACCTCCCAGCCGCAGGCCGCCCAGGCCCAGCGCGCTCCGGACCGGCCCGGTGCCGCCGGGAACGGCGGCTACGGCTACCCGCCCCGCCCCTCCTCGGCGCCGCCGTCCGCGC
>NZ_JASKYT010000721.1:0-1085 GCF_041028275.1 Streptomyces sp. PU-14G | reverse complement strand
CGGCCACACCGGACACGCCAGACGCACCGGGCACACCAGACGCGCCGACCACACCGGCGCCGCGAAACTCCGGCGGCCCCCCGTCGGCCCCCTTTCCGTGCCGCACGGTCACCCGTCGCGCCAGCCACATGCCCCCGGCCGCCAGCGCCAGCGTGGGCGCCAGCCACAGCCCTCCCGGTTCGGTTTCGTGCAGGAGGCGGGCGACCAGCCCCTGGAGGGACTGGTTGTCGACGATCCACGCCTTCCCGACCCGCGCCGTCTCGAACATCCTGCGCGTCCAGAACTCCACGCTCGCGCCCGGCAGCGCGCACGCTCCCACGGCGACGCTCGCCGCGAATCCGGCGGCGGCCCAGCACGCCGCTCTGAGCCGCCCGGTCAGCAGCAGGTGGACGGCGAAGAGCGCGGGCGTCAGCTTGACGCCCGCTGCGAGGCCGAGGGCGAATCCCTTGGCGCGCGCCCCGTCGGGCCGCCCCACGTCCCACAGCACGAGGCAGGCCAGCAGCAGGTTGATCTGCCCGAAGGCCACCGTCTGGAAGACGGGTTCGAGCCACAGCGCGACCGCGGTGAGACAGACGACGGCGGGCAGCGGCGCGGCCACGGGCGTCGTCCCGGACGGACCCGCCGCTCCTGTCGCCGCGTCCGGCCCGTCCGTCCGGGCCGGACGGACCGAGGGGGCCGTACGGGCCGGACGGGCCGGACGGGCGGCGCGGAGCGAGAGGGCGATCAGCCAGGCGAGCAGTGCCACGTTGCCCGCGACGAAGGCGCCCTTCGCGACGGACAACGGGACGAGCGCCACCGGGACGAACAGCAGTGCGGCGAAGGGCGGGTAGGTCGCGGGCAGATCCCACTCGGTGACGGTGAAGCCGTACAGGTCGGTGCCGTGCCAGACGGCGGCGCCCTCCGCCCGGTAGACGCGGATGTCGTCCATGGGCAGGCCTTGGACCGCGGCGAGCGCGGCGAACGCGCCGAGCGAGGCGGCCAGCAGAAGGAGCGCGGTGGTCAGGGACGGGCGCGGCAGCTGCGGCAGTCGCGGCGGACGGGGACGGAGACGGAGACGGGGACGGAGAAGGGGACGGGGACGGGGA
>NZ_JASKYT010000720.1:0-1023 GCF_041028275.1 Streptomyces sp. PU-14G | reverse complement strand
GGCGAGGACGGCGCCGATGGGCCCAGGCCCTGTATGGGCGGCGGGCACCGGGCCCGAGCCGCAGTGGGTGACCACGGGCACGCCGGCTTCGGCGAGTTGGCCCCACACCGGGTCGAGCAGCGGGTCGCGCGGATCGTAGTCGCCGACCTGTATGTGGCTCTTGAAGACGCGAGCGCCTTGTTCGAGGGCGTGGCGCACGTCGTCGGCCGCGCCGGGTTCGGCGTGGAAGGTGGCGGTGTGCAGGCAGTCGGGCGTCCGGGTGGCGAAGTCGGCTGCCCAGTCGTTGAGGGAGCGGGCCATGCCCGGCTTGTGGGGGTAGAGCATGGACGTGAACGCGCGCACGCCGAATCCGCGCAGGAGGGCGAGGCGCCGTTCCTCGTCCTGCCGGTAGCCGATCGGCCAGGGGCGGCCCACCAGGGGCCCGGCCGCGTCGAAGTACGCCCACACCTTGGCGAGCAGGCGTTCCGGCATGAAGTGGGTGTGGACGTCGATCAGCGAGGTCACGCCGATGCGCGAGCGGAACGCCGCCACCCGCGCCCGCTCGGCCGGCTCCGCCGGTATCCCCGCACCCGCACTCGGACCCGCGCCCGTGCCTGAGCCAGCAACCGCATCCGTGCCCGTGCCCGTGCCCGTGCCGGCAACCGCATCCGTGCCCGCGTCCGTGCCGGCAACCGCATCCGTGCCCGCGTCCGTGTCGGTGTCCGTCCCCATGCCGGACACCCTAGTGATGCGCGTTGGTACGACGGGCCGTCGGCAGGGCGACGCCGGAAGAAGCCCGGCGCACCGGCACCCGAGGGTGACCGCTGCGCCGGGCTCGCGGCGTGGTGCCGGGGGTCAGCGCGCGGCGGGGACGRCSGKCWYGACGYMSRCGCACGACGGGCCGTCGGCAGGGCGACGCCGGAAGAAGCCCGGCGCACCGGCACCCGAGGGTGACCGCTGCGCCGGGCTCGCGGCGTGGTGCCGGGGGTCAGCACGGATACGGCCACGACCGTCATGACGCCGACGACCAAGGCGAGCGTGACG
>NZ_JASKYT010000072.1:0-23956 GCF_041028275.1 Streptomyces sp. PU-14G | reverse complement strand
CTCCGTACCCCGCGGSGCCCTCCGTHCSVMGCGGCGGCGGGCGGAGAGAGCGCCGCCGCGGGGTACGGAGCCCTCTTCCGCGTGCGCGAGTTCCGCGCCGTGTTCGCCGCGCACGTGCTCTCCCTCCTCGGCACGGTGGTGGCGGGCCTCGCACTGCCCGTGATGATCTACGCCCGGACGTCCTCGCCCCTGCTGACCGCCCTCACCTTCGCGCTCGGTTTCCTCCCCAACGCGGTGGGCGGGGCGCTCCTGGCGCCGGTGGCGGACCGGTACCCGGCCCGCCCTGTCCTGGTCGCCTGCGATCTGTTCAGCGCGGCCTGCGTCGCGGTGATGCTGCTGCCGCAGGCCCACGTGGCGCTGCTGCTCTCCCTCCGCGCGGCCGCCGCGTTCGTGCAGCCCCTGTTCACCGGCGTAAGAGCCGCGAGCCTGGGCGCGATCCTGCCGGACCAGGACTCCTTCGTGCTGGGCCGCTCCCTCATCCGGGTGGTCGCCCAGAGCGCGCAGATCGTCGGCAACGCGGCGACGGGTCTGCTGCTGGTGCTCGTCACGCCGCGTACCGCGCTGGTGCTGACCGTCGCCGGATTCCTCGCCTCGGCGCTGGTCCTGCGGATGGGAACGCGGCTGCGCCCCGCGCTCGCCGGGGCCCTCGCCCGCACCCGCGGCGGCACCCGCGCGCTGCTGGCCGACCGGAGGGTCCGCTCGCTGCTGCTGCTGTGCTGGCTGCCGCCCACCTTCGCCGTCGTCCCGGAGGGGCTGGCCGCGCCGTACGCCGACGACCTGGGCGCGGGCCCGGTCGCCGTCGGGCTGCTGCTGGCGGCTGGCCCGGTCGGCAGCGTCGCGGGAGAGCTGGCGGTCGGCACGCTGCTGCGCCCCGCCGCCCGGGAACGCCTCGTCCTGCCGCTGGCCTCGGCGCTCCTCCTGCCGCTGCTCGTCTTCCTGCTGCGCCCCGCGCTGCCGCTGGCGCTGGCCGCGCTGTGCCTGTCCGGGCTCGGCATGGGCTACACCCTCGGCCTGGACCGCTGGTTCTTCGACGCCGCGCCCCCTCAGCTGCGAGGCCGGGCCCTGACGGTGATGTCCGCCGGGCTGATGAGCGCCCAGGGCCTGGGCATGGCCGTCGGCGGCGGGGTGGCCGAGTTCCTGCCCGCGCACACCGCCGTGGCGCTGACGGGCGCCGTGGGAACGGTGTGCGCCGTGGCGGTGGCCCGGAACGTGAGACGGCTTCAGACCGCTCCTGACCGGCCGGTAGTCTCGGAGCGTGCCGAAGCCTCTCAGTCTGTCGTTCGACCCGATCGCCCGTGCCGATGAGCACTGGAAGCAGCGATGGGGATCGGTGCCGTCCATGGCCGCCATCACCTCGATCATGCGCGCCCAGCAGATCCTGCTGTCCGAGGTCGACGCGGTGGTCAAGCCGTACGGGCTGACCTTCGCGCGGTACGAGGCGCTGGTGCTGCTCACCTTCTCCCAGCGGGGGGAGCTGCCGATGTCGAAGATCGGTGAGCGCCTGATGGTGCACCCGACCTCGGTGACCAACACGGTCGACCGGCTCCAGGCCGCGGGCTTCGTCGAGAAGCGGCCCAACCCCAACGACGGGCGCGGCACGCTCGCCGCGATCACCGACAAGGGGCGCGAGGTGTGCGACGCGGCCACCGAGGAGCTGATGGCGATGGACTTCGGCCTCGGTGCCTACGACGCCGGGGAACTGGACGAGATCTTCACCCTGCTGCGCCCGCTGCGGGTGGCGGCGGGCGACTTCACCGACGGCCAGGGCCGCTAGGGCGCGCAGTTCCCCGCGCCCCTGCGGGACGCGTTCACGCTCCGCCTGCTGCCCTTGGGCACGCCCCCGGCCCGCCGACCCGCGCCCCGGTGTGGGGAGAGAGGGGGGCGGGAAGATCGCCCCGGTGCGAGGGCTACGCTCGGTTCCATGAAACGAAGCGTGCTGACCCGCTACCGCGTCATGGCGTACGTCACCGCCGTGCTCCTCGTGCTGCTGACCCTCGGTGTGATCGGCAAGTACCTGCTGGGCATGGACGGTGCGGCGGGCTTCACCAGCATGGTCGGCATCGCGCACGGCTGGCTCTACATCCTGTATCTGATCTTCGCCTTCGACCTCGGCCAGAAGGCCAAGTGGCCGCTCGGCAAGCAGCTGTGGGTGCTGCTGGCGGGCACTGTTCCCACCGCGGCGTTCTTCGTCGAGCGGAAGGTCACCCGCCAGGTCGAACCGCTGATCAAGGAGCGGGAAGCCACGCCGGTCGGCGTCTGACGGCCGCCCGGCCGTGGTGTCGGGGACCACATCGGGCCTGTTGCCATCGACTTTTACTTGGACGTCCTAGTAAATTCAGTGGTATGGATGCTGACGCCATCGCACAGGGCCGCCGCCGCTGGCAGGAGCGCTACGACTCCGCACGCAAGCGGGACGCCGACTTCACCACGCTGAGCGGCGATCCCGTCGAGCCGGTCTACGGGCCCCGGGACGGCGACTCCGTGGCGGGGTTCGAGCGGATCGGCTGGCCGGGCGAGTTCCCCTTCACGCGCGGGCTCTACCCGACCGGCTACCGGGGCAGGACGTGGACCATCCGCCAGTTCGCCGGGTTCGGCAACGCCGAGCAGACGAACGAGCGGTACAAGATGATCCTCGAAGCCGGCGGCGGCGGGCTCTCCGTCGCCTTCGACATGCCCACCCTCATGGGCCGCGACTCCGACGACCCGCGCTCCCTGGGCGAGGTCGGCCACTGCGGCGTCGCCATCGACTCCGCCGCCGACATGGAAACCCTCTTCTCCGGCATCCCCCTCGGCGACGTCACCACCTCGATGACGATCTCCGGGCCCGCCGTCCCCGTCTTCTGCATGTACCTGGTCGCCGCCGAACGGCAGGGCGTGGACCCCGCCGTCCTCAACGGCACGCTCCAGACCGACATCTTCAAGGAGTACATCGCGCAGAAGGAGTGGCTCTTCCAGCCGGAGCCCCACCTGCGACTCATCGGCGACCTGATGGAGCACTGCGCGCACGGCATCCCCGCCTACAAGCCGCTCTCCGTCTCCGGCTACCACATCCGCGAGGCGGGGGCCACGGCCGCGCAGGAGCTCGCCTACACGCTGGCCGACGGTTTCGGCTACGTCGAACTCGGCCTCTCCAGGGGCCTGGACGTCAACCGCTTCGCGCCCGGCCTGTCCTTCTTCTTCGACGCCCACCTCGACTTCTTCGAGGAGATCGCCAAGTTCCGCGCCGCCCGCCGCATCTGGGCCCGCTGGATGCGCGACGTGTACGGGGCGACCAGCGAGAAGGCCCAGTGGCTCCGCTTCCACACCCAGACGGCCGGCGTCTCGCTGACCGCCCAGCAGCCCTACAACAACGTCGTCCGCACCGCCATAGAGGCTCTCTCCGCGGTCCTCGGCGGCACCAACTCGCTGCACACCAACGCGCTGGACGAGACGCTGGCGCTGCCCAGCGAGCGGGCCGCGGAGATCGCCCTGCGCACCCAGCAGGTGCTGATGGAGGAGACCGGCGTCACCAACGTCGCCGACCCGCTCGGCGGCTCCTGGTACGTCGAGGCGCTGACGGACCGCATCGAGGCCGACGCGGAGAAGATCTTCGAGCAGATCCGCGAGCGCGGGCGCCGCGCCGTCCCCGACGGGGAGTACCCCATCGGCCCGATCACCTCCGGGATCCTGCGCGGTATCGAGGACGGCTGGTTCACCGGCGAGATCGCCGAGTCCGCCTTCACCTACCAGCGGGCCCTGGAGAAGAACGACAAGAAGGTCGTCGGCGTCAACTGCCACACCGGCTCGGTGACCGGCGACCTGGAGATCCTGCGGGTCAGCCACGAGGTCGAGCGCGACCAGGTCGGCGCGCTGACCGACCGCCGCTCGGCACGGGACGACGCCGCCGTGAACGCGGCACTGGCCGCCCTGGTCGAGGCCGCGCGGGGGACCGGCAACATGATCGAGCCGATGCTGGAGGCCGTGCGGGCCGAGGCGACGTTGGGCGAGATCTGCGGCGTGCTGCGCGACGAGTGGGGCGACTACACGGAACCCCCGGTGTTCTGACCCCGGAGTTCCGGCCCCGGTGCTCCGGCCCCGGGGTTCCGGCCCCGGCGGGGGCCGGCGGCGCTCAGCCACCGAACCGCAGGCGGAAGAGGGCGCCGCCGCCCTCCGGGCGCTCGGCGCTCAGCCGAGCCCCGTGCGCCTTGGCGATCTGCTGGGCCATCGCCAGCCCGAGTCCGGAGCCGGGCAGCGCGCGGGCGGTCTCCGCGCGGTAGAACCGGTCGAAGACGTACGGGAGGTCCTCGGGCGCCAGCCCGGGCCCGTGGTCCCGCACGGTGATCTGCGTACCGTCCGCGTCGGTGCCCAGCGTCGCCTCCACCCCCGCGGCACCGCTGAACTTGGCCGCGTTGTCCAGCAGGTTCGTCAGCAGCCGCGACAGCCGTGCGGGCACGCCGGGCACGGCGGTGCCCTCCGCGCCGGGTGCGACCTCCAGGGAGAAGGCGGTGGCCGGCCAGTGGTCGCGGGCCACCGCGACCGCGTGCCGCACCAGGGGCGCCAACTCCACCTCTTCGACCAGCGGCTGCGGCTCCTCGTCGCGTGCCAGCTCGATCAGGTCGTTCACCAGGGCCGTCACCTCGCGCAGCTGGCGGCCGAGCGCCGCCGAGGCGCGCTCGCGCTGTGCGGGGGTCAGCCGGTCGGCGCGGGCGAGGAGTTCGGTGTTGGTGCGCAGCGCGGTCAGCGGGGTGCGCAGCTCGTGGGAGGCGTCGGCGACCAGCCGCCGTTGCGCTGCGACCGACTGTTCGAGGGCTGCCAGCATGGTGTTGAAGCTGGCGGCCAGCCGCGACAGTTCGTCCTCGCGGGCCTGTTCGCCGCCGGGCGGCGGCTCGATGCGGTGGCCGGGGTCGCGGGTGCGGGTGATGCGTTCGGCGGTCGCGGTCAGCCGTGCGACGGGGGCCAGTCCGGTACGCGAGACCCAGAAGCCGAGCCCGGCCGCGACCAGCACACCGGCGGCGCCGACGGCGGCCAGCAGCAGCGCGGCCTGCCGCACCCCTTCCCGCACGGTGTCGGAGCGCAGCGCGACCTGGAGGGCGCGGCCCTCACCCAGCGGGGTGGTGAGCATCCGGGCCGGGTGGCCGTGCACGGTCACCGCGCCGTAGTACGGCTCCCGCTCGCCCGCGGCCACCTCGCGCACCCTCTCGTCGACCGGGAGCCGGTACCCCTCGCGCCCGTGCGGGTCCTGCGCCGGACGTGCCGAGACGACCTGCGCGCAGGCGGGCGCCGCCAGGTAGCGGCAGTCGGCGGACAGGACGCGCGGGGCGTCGCCGTTCTGCCGCACCTCCTGGGTGGCGCGGCTCGCGGACTGGGTGAGGTTGAGCTCCACCTGGTGGAGCAGCTCGTAGCGGATGACGACGAACGCCGCCGCGCACACCCCGACGGCGACGAGCGCGACGGCCGCCGTGGCGGCCAGCGCCAGCCGGGTGCGCAGCGGACGGTGCCGCCGCCACGGAAGAAGGCGGTGCCGCCCGCTCACGAGCGGTCCAGCCGGTAGCCGACCCCGTGCACGGTCTGCACCAGACGGGGTTCGCCGCCCGCCTCCAGTTTGCGGCGCAGATAGCCGATGTAGACGGCCAGCGAGTTGGAGTCGGGCCCGAAGTCGCGGCCCCACACCTCCTCCAGCAGCACCTGCCGGGGCACCGTCCGGGCCGGGTGCCGCATCAGCAACTGGAGCAGGGCGCACTCGGTCTCGGTGAACTCGATGCTCCGCCCGCCCCGCCGCCCTGTCCTGGTGACCGGGTCGAGTTCCAGCTCGCCCAGGACGAGCCCGTCCTCGTCGGCCGGGTCGGGGGCCACCCGGCGCAGCAGCGCGCGCACCCGTGCGGTCAGCTCGTCCAGCGCGAACGGCTTGACGAGGTAGTCGTCGGCGCCCGCGTCCAGGCCGTCGACCCGGTCGCTGACCGCGTCCAGCGCGGTGAGGACGAGGACGGGGGTGCGGTCGCCCAGCGCGCGCATCCTGCGGCAGACGGCCAGCCCGTCGAGCGCGGGCATCAGCACGTCCAGTACGAGGGCGTCCGGGTCCCAGCCGGCGACGGTGCTCAGCGCCGTGAGGCCGTCCTCGGCCGTCTCCACCTCGTGGCCCTCGATGGTGAGCGCGTCGGCGACGGCGGCCCGCACCTCCGGGTCGTCGTCCACGACCAGCACCCGCGCCGCCCGGCTGTGGCCTGGTGCCTGCTCAGGCGGTGTCCTCACCATGTCCTCACCATGGACACAGGCTGCCAAAAGCGCCTCTTAAAAGCCTCTTACCCCCTTCCGCGAGCGTTTCCGGCATGCGGACACCACCGGATCGCCCCGGAGGCGATCGACACCACACGGCCCCGCCAGGACCGCTCTCCATGGCCCCGCCAGGACCGCTCTCCGTCGTCATCGGCGCGGGTGGGACCGGAGGGCACATCTACCCGGGGCTCGCCCTGGCCGAGGCGCTGCGGCGGGCCGAACCCGACGCGGTGATCTCCTTCGTCGGCACGGAGCGCGGCCTGGAGACGCGGCTCGTCCCGGAGGCCGGATACCCCCTGCACACCCTCGACATGATCCCCTTCGACCGGGCGCTCGGTGCCCGCCGCTACCTGCTGCCCGCCGCGCTGCTGCGCGCCGGGGCCCAGGCCAGGGCCGTACTGCGCGACCAGGGAGCGCAGGTCGCCGTCGGCATGGGCGGGTACGCGAGCGCCCCCGCCGTCGTCGGCGCGCGGCTGGCGGGGCTGCCCAGCCTCGTGCACGAGTCCAACGCCGTGCCGGGCCGTGCGAACCGCTTCGCGGCGCGGCTGACCCCGCACGTCGCGCTCGCGTTCGACCGCAGCCGGAGCCACCTGTCCGGCGGCGCGGACGCCGAGACGGTCGGCATGCCGATCGCGGCACCCCTGGCGGAACTGGGCCGGACCGCGCGGACCGACCCCGGCGCCTTCGCGCGGATCAAGGAGCGTGCACGGGATGAGCTGCGCGTCCCGCCGGGGGCCCGGCTGGTGCTCGTCGCCGGCGGCAGCCTCGGTGCCGAACGGCTCACCCGCGCGGCCGTCGAACTGGCCGGGCGCTGGCGGGCCCAGCGGCGCGCCGACGTCCACGTGCTGATCAAGACGGGGCCCGCGGCGCTCTCCGGAGCCCGGGCCCGGCTCGCCGCCGACAGCGACGAGCGCACCGCGCGCGCGGTGGCCTACCTCGACCGGATGGACCTCGCCTACGCGGCGGCCGACGTCGTGGTCTGCCGGGCGGGCTCGGCCACCGTCGCCGAGCTGGCCACCGTCGGCGTCCCCGCCGTCCTCGTGCCCTACCCCCACGCACCCGGCGACCACCAGACCCACAACGCGCGGGTGCTCACCGAACAGGGCGCGGGGCTGCTGCTGCCCGACGCCGACACCAGCGGCGAGAGCCTCGCCGCCCTGCTCGAACCCCTGCTCGCCGACCAGCGGCAGCTCGCCGCCCTGACCGGCGCCGCCGACCCCGGCACCCACGGCGCCGCCGCCGACCTGCTGGCCGCGCGCGTGCGGGCGCTGGCCGGCCGCACCGCCCTCCCCTCCCACCACCGCAGCGAAGAACGGAGCATCGCATGAACACCGCCGACACCACATGGGCCGGACGCAAGGTCCTGGTCACCGGGGCCGAGGGCTTCATCGGCAGCACCCTCGTCGACCTGCTCGTCGAGCGGGGCGCGCGGGTGAGGGCGCTCGTGCACTACAAGCCGTACGGCGCCAAGGGGCACCTGGCGCACTACCTCGCCCGCGCCGACGCGCCCGTCGAGATCGTCGCCGGGGACGTGCGCGACCCGGGGCGGGTCCGGGACGCCGTCGCCGGCTGCGAGGTCGTCTTCCACCTGGCCGCACTCATCGGCATCCCCTACAGCTACGCCTCACCCGGCGCCTATGTGCAGACCAACGTGACGGGTACCGAGAACATCGCCGAGGCCTGCCGCGAGCACGGCGTACGGCGGCTGGTGCACACCTCCACCAGCGAGGTGTACGGCTCCGCGCTGAGCGTGCCGATCAGCGAGGCGCACCCGTTGCAGCCCCAGTCGCCCTACTCCGCCTCGAAGATCGGCGCCGACATGACGGCGCTGTCGCACTGGCACGCGTTCGGGCTGCCCGTCACCGTGGTGCGGCCGTTCAACACCTACGGCCCGCGCCAGTCCGCGCGGGCCGTCATCCCCTCGATACTCGCCCAGCTCCACTCCGGCGCCCGCGAGATCAAGCTCGGCTCCCTGGAGCCCACCAGGGACTTCACCTACGTGACGGACACGGCGGCCGGATTCCTGGCGCTGGCCGGCAGCGAGGCGGCCGTCGGGCAGGTCGTCAACCTGGGGACGGGCAGGGAGATCTCGATCGGGCAGCTCGCCCGGGAGCTGGTCGCGGCCTCGGGCGCCGAGGCTCAGATCGTCACGGACGCGGAGCGGATGCGGCCCGCCGCGAGCGAGGTGGCCCGCCTGCTGTCGGACAACTCGCGGGCGCGAGAGCTGTCCGGCTGGGCGCCCGCCGTCTCCCTGCGGGAGGGGCTGGCCCGTACGTCCGCCTGGGTCGCGGAGCACCTGCACCTGTTCGCCCCCTCCCGGTACGAGGTCTGACCGACCCGCGGCGCGAGGTCCGGCCGGTCCCCCGGTACGAGGTCTGGCCGGCCCCCGGCCCCCGGCCCCCGGCGCGCGGTCCCGGCCGGCCCMCRSCSCGCGCCGGGTCCCGGCCGGCCCCCGGCGCGCGCGGTCCCGGCCGGCCCCCGGCGTGGGGTCGGGCCGGGGCCGCGTGGCCGCTGGCCGGGGCCTGCCCGCAGCCGCGTGGCCGCTATCCGGCGGTCGCTCCCGGCGCGCCGGACGGCAGCGGTTCGACGCCCACCACGTGCCGGACGCGGGTGGGCTCGATGAACACGGTGACCCGCTCCTCCCCGGGGATCAGCCACTCGTACGCGGTGCCCAGGTAGGACTGGGCCAGCCGGTCCATGGTGCGGTCGGCCTCGGCGCCCTCCACGAAGCGGACGACGCGGCCACGGATCTGCACCCGGTCGAAGGGGTTGGCCGGGTCCGCGTGGGAGAGGAACACCCGGGGCTCCTGGCGCAGGTTGCGCTCCTTCATCCGCCCCATGGAGGTGTTGAACAGCACCAGGTCACCGTCCAGCCCCACCCACATGGGGCTCACGTGCGGCGAGCCGTCGGGGTTCACGGTGCCGACGTGCCAGATGTGCGGCGCTCCGACGCGGGGGCGCAGGTCGTGCGGAATCTCGATCATGACGGGGGCCTGCCCGTCCTGCGGACACGCATGCCGGGGGGCCTGGAGTGAGCCCGGTCACGGCCCGGGCGGCTCCCCGGCCCGGGAAGCCGACGCGGCGCCCAGCCCGTCCAGCAGCAGCGTGGTGAAGGTCGCCGCCCAGGCGCCGTCCACCGGGCAGTCGCTCACCAGCGACCTGTGCACCACGGCCCCGGCGATCACGTCGAAGATGAGGTCGACGACCCGCTCGGTCTCGGCGGGGTCGGCGGAGTCGCCTGGCAGCTCCCCGCGCTGCTGCGCCCTGGCCCGGCCGTCCAGGACCAGGCGCTTCTGGCGGTCGACGATGGCCGCGCGGATCCGCCTGCGCAGCGCCTCGTCCGTCGTGGACTCGGCGATGACGGCCATCAGCGCCGTCTTGGCCTCGGGGCGGCGCAGGAGGGCGGCGAAGGAGAGGACGACGCCCTCGACATCGGCCCGCAGGCTGCCGCCGTCGGGGAGTTCGAGCTCGTCGAAGAGGACGGCGACGGCGTCGACGACGAGTTCGCTCTTGGCCGCCCAGCGCCGGTAGAGCGTGGTCTTGGCGACGCCGGCGCGGCGGGCGACCTCTCCCATGGTCAGCTTAGACCAGCCGACCTCGACGAGCGCGGTGCGCGTGGCGTCGAGGATCGCACGGTCCACCGCGGCGCTGCGGGGACGTCCGCGTCGGGGAGCGGGGCAACCTGCCATGCGCCGACCATACCGAGCGGTACGGAGCCCCCAGGAGAGCGCGGAAGGCACCGTGAGGCGGATCACCGGGCAGCGCCCGTGGCCGCCCTTGCGGAGCGGTCGCCCCTTCGAGTTACGCTACGAGGCGTAGCGGAATGGGTGGCGGACCGACCACCGCGGCCCCCGCGACAACCACCCGCCAGGTGGGGACCTGGCGACCACTGCACACGCGCCCGCGCGGAGGGGGGAGACTGGTGCCATGCAGCCACGCAACATGTCCATGAGCGGAGTCGTCGACCTCGCCGCGGTGAAGGCGGCCGGAGAGGCCAAGCAGAAGGCGGAGCAGGCGCGGGCCGACGCCGCCGAGGGCCACGGCGCCCCGGCCCCGGCCGGCCTGGTGATCGAAGTCAGTGAGGCGACGTTCGAGGCGGAGGTGCTCCAGCGCTCCGCCGAGGTCCCGGTCGTCATCGACTTCTGGGCCGAGTGGTGCGAGCCGTGCAAGCAGCTCTCGCCGGTTCTCGAACGCGTCACCCAGGAGTACGCGGGCCGCGTGCTGCTGGCCAAGATCGACGTCGACCAGAACCAGATGCTGATGCAGCAGTTCGGCGTCCAGGGCATCCCGGCGGTGTTCGCCGTGGTGGCCGGGCAGGCGCTGCCGCTGTTCCAGGGGGCGGCCCCCGAGCAGCAGATCCGCGCGACGCTGGACCAGCTGATCGAGGTAGCCGAACAGCGCTTCGGCATCACCGGGCTCCAGGGCGTTCCCCAGGAGCCCGCACAGGAGGAGCCCGTCGAGCCCGAGGCGCCGGAGGACCCGGTGCTGGCCGCGGCCCAGCAGGCGCTGGACGCCGGGGACCTGTCGGGTGCCATCCAGGCCTACCGCAACAAGCTGACCGACGAGCCGGCCAACGTCGAGGCGAAGGTCGGTCTGGCCATGGCCGAACTCCTGGCCAGGGTGCAGGAGTTGGACGCGCGCCAGGCCCGCAAGGACGCGGCCGACCGGCCCGGCGACGCGGCGGCGCAGCTGCGGGTCGCGGATCTGGACATGGCCGGCGGCCATGTCGAGGACGCGTTCAGCCGGCTGGTGGACACGGTGCGTGGCTCGGCGGGGGAGGACCGGGACGCGGCGCGGGTGCGTCTGCTGGAGCTGTTCGAGGTGATCGGCCCGGAGGATCCGCGCGTCGTCACCGCGCGTGCGGCACTCGCTCGCGCGCTGTTCTGACCTGCCCGTACCGACGGTCACACGGACGTCGGCACGCGACGTAATTCATCGACTCAGCGACAACGGCGGCCGCACTTTGCCAAAACTTGGCAATTGCGGCCGCTGTTACTCGTCGTAACGAAATCTCGCGGAAACCTTCCGCGATGCCCGGTTGCTCCCCATGCGCACCCGCCCGGTGTCCTGACCCTGTGTCGTTGCGGATACCCTTCGGGCGGCCTTCCGGTTATCCAGCCGTTACTCGTAAGTAACGAACCCCCTTGTGTCACGGGCTCAGATGCACCACGATCGGCCACGCTCGGTCCATTGCCCGCAGCCCGGCAACCATTCGGCGCCCCGCAGGCGATGGGTCCCCACCGAGCGGACCGGCACCGCACCATCCGCACCCGAACCACCCCGTCCCAACCGCCGGTCCGCAAGGACAGGGGGGTCCCTGCTCCACGGCAGGGCCTGTCCTCACAAAGCAAGGTTGCGCGAGAGCGTGGCCCGTGGTTGTCGCTCGGGGGTGATCGTCGACAGCTCGGACGTGTCGTGCCAAGAACGCCGCGTGCGGGCGACGTTGGCGCTCTCCGTTCCGAGGACGTAGCTCTTCTCCCTCCCCAGCCCCGTGGCCGGGAGGTACCCCCACGGCAGGAGCGGCCCGCTGAGTACAGGCGGCACGGCTCTCCGAGCCGGAGATGTACGTCCGAGAAGGAGGAAAGTCATGGAGTCCCTGGCTCGTGGCGGGACCAGATGGAAGCGGTTCGCCGTCGTCATGGTGCCGAGCGTTGCCGCTACGGCAGCGATCGGCGTGGCCCTGTCGCAGGGCGCGTTGGCGGCGTCGTTCAGCGTCTCCGGCCAGCAGTTCAAGGTGACGGCCGACAAGCTGGACGGCACCGGTTTCGTCCAGTACGGCGCGATCGACACCACCCAGAAGGGTAAGAAGGCCGTCGCCGTCGTCGGCATGGACTCGGCGAAGATCACCAATCTCTGCCAGTCCGTCGTCGTCCCCGTCCCGGTCTTCGGCGACATATCGATGAAGCTCAGCGCCGGCGGCGAGGGCAGCCCCCGCGTCGAGGCCAAGAAGCTCTACATCGACGCCGACGACCTGAACGCCAACGCGACGTTCAAGAACATCGACATCGGCGTCAACGTGGACAAGACCACCAAGGGTCCCGGTCCGCACAACGGCGACGACTACACCAAGGGCTCCTTCTCCCAGCAGGCGGAGAGCGTCCAGTTCACCGACGTCAAGCAGCGCGCGTGGGCCACCACCGCCGGCACCTTCAAGCTCAGCGGCCTGCACCTGGCCGTCAAGAAGGGCAAGAGCGAGTGCTACTGACGTGAGCCGCCCCGCGGGCCCGGAGGAAGAAGGGGCGCCCGCTCCGCTCCGCCCTCCGGGCCCGTAGGGTCCGCTGCACCCAGCAAGATTTGTGCCAGTTCCGAGGAGCCCCGTACCCATGAGTGCCGACACGCCAGCGAGGACGACGACCGGATTCGGCCACAAGCGGCAGGCCTTCCGTAACTGGCGCGGCCAGCGCCCGTTCTGGGGTGGGATGCTGACGCTGCTGGCGGGCATCCCGATCATGTACGTCCCTTACCAGAACCTCACTCTGGGGTCCCTGACCATCCGGATGTCGACGACCGCGGGCGCCGGCTCGCTGATCATCGGCGTGCTGCTGGTGGTCCTCGGGCTGACCATGTGGTTCCAGCCCCAGTCGCGGGTCTTCGCGGGCATCGCCGCGATCCTGCTCGCGCTGGTCTCCCTCGTCGTGTCCAACTTCGGCGCCTTCCTGATCGGCTTCCTGCTCGGACTGATCGGTGGTGCGCTGGGCGTCTCCTGGGCCCCCGCCAAGCCGGCGCGGGCCGAGCGCGGCGCCAAGGACACGACCGGAACGGCGAGTGCCCCGGTGACCGCCGCCGACGAAGAGGCACCGCCCGCACAGGACCCGGCCGCCCCCCAGCAGGGCCCCCGGGACGACACTGCAGTCTCTGAGGCGTCCCCCGCCACCGGGGCCGACGCGCATGACGGGAACGGGAGGCACCGTGCCGGGTGACGAGGTCCACGAGGGGGAGGGCGCGCGCAGGTTCGCCGCGCCCGGCGCCCGGGGGAGAACCGCTCCCCGGCACGCTGCGCCCAGAAAACCGCTGCTGACCCGGCTTCACCTGCCGGCGGGCAAGGCCGTGGCGCTCGCCGCGATGCCCTCGGCCGTCCTGATGGGCATGGGACTCACCCCCCAGCTCGCCAACGCCAAGCCCCTGCCCAAGAACCCCTTCAAGGGCGACTCCTGCGTCTCCATCACCGAGCAGCAGGAGACCGAGAAGGAGAAGCAGGAGCGCAAGGAGCGGGGCGAAAAGCTCAAGCGCGACCTCGCCAAGGCGCAGGCCGAGCGGGAGAAGGCGGCCAAGGCGGCCAAGGACGCCAAGGAGAAGGCCGAGGGCGAGGGGTCGGGCTCCTCGGACGAGAGCCCTTCGAAGAAGCCCTCCGGCAACGGCGACGAGAGCTCCTCCGCCCCCTCGGACACCTCCTCCGACTCCGACAAATCCTCCACGGAGCCGGAGGACACCTCCGACTCCTCGTCCTCCTCGTCTTCCTCGTCCTCCTCCGAGGAGGAGAAGAAGGAGAACCCCTGGTACGACCCGCTGGGCCTCGGCCAGAAGCTCGAGGACACCTTCAACCCGGACAAGGACAAGGACGAGTCCGCCGAGGAGCCTCAGACCTCGCCCAGCCCCGACCCGGCGCCTTCCTCGCCGTCGCAGGAGGACGACTCCGGCTCCGGCAAGCAGCGGAAGTCCCCGGCGCCGGGCGCGGGCTCAGGCGGCGACCGGTCCGACGCGTCCGAGTCCGGGAAGCCGGACACGTCCGGTTCCGACGAGGACTCCCCGTCCAAGAAGGACGCCCCGAAGGACTCCTCTTCCCAGAAGGACGCCAAGGACGGCAAGGCCTCCGACAAGGAGACCGGCGTCGACAAGCAGGACGGCACGGTCCGCGACTACGACCCGGCCAAGGACGCGGGCAAGCCGTTCCCCTGCCCCGAGAAGGCGGACGTCGAAGGCACCGCCGAGCAGACCCCGGCCCAGGTCGCCAACGACCCCTGGTTCCTGGAGGCCTCCTCCCTCACCCTCAAAGGCCTCGACTACAAGGGCGTCGTCAACATCACCACGCCCGACGGCAAGAGCAAGCAGGCCCTCAAGTTCACCTCCAGCGGCCTCGACATCGGCGACCTCCACCAGACGGTGAAGGGCCCCGGCGGCCTCACCTACCACGTCCAGGCCGCCGAGGGATCGACCTCCACCATTCGCGACGGCGAGGTCACGATGTACACGGAGGAGCTGAAGGGCAACCTCTTCGGACTCATCCCCATCACGTTCAGCCCGGACACCCCGCCACCGATCAACGTCCCCTTCGCCTACTTCACCGACGTCACGGTCAAGCAGGCAGGCCAGTTCGGCGGCACGCTCACCGTCCCGGGCCTGCACCAGTACGTGACGAAGAAGTAGCCCGCGCCCCTGCCTTGCGGCCCTTGCCTCTGAGCGCCGGGCGAGCCGATACCGAGCTCGCCCGGCGCGCACGGCAGGCTCGCACACACTCCGGCGGCGGGTCCTGTTCCACGCTCGATCACTCCGCCGTGCACCAGCAGCTCCGCCAGCGCGGGCCCCATGCCGCTGCTGCCACCCGCGCTCACCACGTTCCTGTCGCTGTACTCACCACGCACCCCGAGGGTGCTCCGTTCCCTCATCGGCAACGTACGGATACACCTGGAAGTCGCCGTTCATGAAGCGCGTGAGCCGAGGGTTTCGATCTTCATGTCGCCTGTGGTGACCGTGCGGATGTGATCGCTGGCGAGCAGGTCGTGCGGATTGCCGAGGTCGATGGCGCTGACCTCGTCGAGGCGCGCCAGCTGGGAAGGGGTGAGGTCGACCTGGAGGGCACCCAGGTTGTCCTCCAGCTGCGCGAGGGTGCGGGCGCCGATGAGGGGTGCCGTCACGCCCGGCGCGTTCAGGGCCCAGGCCAGTGCGACCTGGGCGGGTGTGCGGCCCAGCTCCGAGGCCACCTCCTTCACCGCGTCGGCGAGGGCAAGGTTGCGGTCGGTGACCCATCCCAGGGCGACGTTGAGGCTCTTGCGGCTGCCGGCGGTTTCGCCGGCAACGGGGCCCGTCTGGTTCTGGTCCTCCCGGCTGTACTTGCCGGTGAGCACCCCGCCGCCCAACGGGGAGAAGGGGACCACGCCGAGTCCCATCTCGCGTGCCATCGGGATCAGGTCACGCTCCGCGGTGCGCGCGACCAGGCTGTACTCGGTCTCCAGCGCGACCAGTGGCGACCAGCCTCGCAGGTCGGCGATCGCCTGCATGCGCGACACCTGCCAGGCCGGGGCGCTGGAAATCCCCACATACAGCACCTTGCCCTGCCTCACCAGGTCGTCCAGGCCCCGCAGGATCTCCTCCACCGGCGTCCTGAAGTCCCATACGTTCACGTAGAGCAGATCGATGTAGTCGGTGTTCAGCTGCCGCAGGCTGGCTTCCACCGACGCCAGCATGCTCTTGCGGTGGGCACCCCCGGAATTCGGGTCACCGGGATGACGCAGCGTCGAGTACTTCGTCGCCAGCACCATCTTGTCGCGGTCGGTGCGGGCGAATTCGCCGAGAAGTCGCTCGGAGCTGCCGTTGGTGTAGGTGCTGGCGGTGTCGAAGAAGTTGCCGCCGAGCTCGGTGTAGCGGTCGAAGAGCTTGCGCGCCTCGTCGCGCTCGGCGCCCCAGCCCCACTCGGTGCCGAAGGTCGCCGTGCCCAGCGCCAGCGGTGAGACCCGGAGTCCGGAGCGGCCCAGCAGCCGATAGGTGTCGAGAGTGAGTGCCATCGTGTGTCTCCTGTGAGGCGCGGTTCGTGGCGTTCGAGAGATGCGGAGTGGTGGTCGGCTCGCCCGGGTTTCAGGCGCCGGGGTGAGACCACCCGTAATCGGGGACCTCCCCGGTTGTCTCACCGTACACTGAACCGGGGACCTCCCCGAATCGTTCCCGAGCCTCATCCGACACTCACGAACGCGAAGGTCATGACACCTCCACGCAGCACCCTGCGCGCCGACGCGCAGCGCAACCGCGAGCAACTGATCGCCACGGCCGCCGAAGCCTTCGCGTCCGGACGCGCGGTCTCGCTGGACGCGATCGCCAAACGCGCGGGAGTGGGGAACGCCACCCTGTACCGGCACTTCCCCACCCGGGAGGATCTGGTCGAAGAGGTCTACCGGGACCAGATCCGAGCCTTGCACGAAGACGCCCGCACCCTGCTGGCTACCAAGCCGCCCGCGCAGGCCCTCCACGCGTGGATGCTCCGCTTCGCCGACTGGGCCGGTGAACGACGCGGCATCTGCGAGGCCCTGGTCGCCATGAGCGCTTCCGGCCGCTTCGGCACCGGACCGGTCTGCGACGAGGTCCAGCAGGTCCTGGCGAGGGTGCTCGAGGCCGGCGCCGCAGCAGGAGAACTGCGCAGCGGCATCGACCCGGTCGAGGTAGGCGGCATCCTCGCCGGTTTGCTCTCCGTGGCCGGCGCACCCGAGCAGCGCCCCCAGTTGCACCGCATGCTGGACATCGTCGTCGACGGACTCAGGCCCCGCTAAGAACTCCCCACAGAATGCGTCTTCTGTAGCGTGGTCAGTTCCTCCGCGGCCCGATACCAAGGTGTCCTAGAGTCGCCGCATGCGGCGCAGGACGGGACTGGCGATAGCTGGGGTTGCAGCCCTGGCCTGGGGCGAGTGGTTGAACTGGCGCTGGTCTCGAGCGCTCGGGGGGAGTAGCGGGGGCGCCTCCGCGGCCGTGGTGGTGTTGGGGTACCGGAATCCTCAAGTGACGGCGAACTTGATCAATCGATGGCGAGTCCGTGCCGGAATCCGCTCCATCGCCGTTGACGGTGCACACGGGACCTGCGTGATCTTCAGCGGCGGTGCGACCAGCAGCGGGGCCACGGAGGCCCATCTGATGGCTGACTACGCGAAGTCGGTGCTTGAGTTTGGCGGCACGGTGCTCCTGGAAGACCAAAGCGCGACGACGTGGGAGAACATCACGAACGTGATCCCACTGCTTGAAGACGTGGATTGCATCAAGATCGCCTCCCAGCCGGCTCACGCGCTCAAGGCTCGTGCGTACTTGCGGCGGCAGCGCCCCGACCTTGCAGAGAGGCTGGTGCGCGCGGATGACTACCGCCCTGGCGAATGGATGGTCGTCAAACCGTTGTTGGCTCTGTACGGACTTTGGACGCTCCGTGGCCTCAAGGCCGACGAGCGGAAGGTCTCGCTGTAGGCAGCCGCTGCCGCTCGGCCTCACGCATGGTGGTTCTCGAGCCGACGCCAGCACATGATGCTGAACCCCAGAGTGAGGAGGGCTTCGTGGATGTCGTCGCGTCCGGGCGGCGTCGGGGCGACGGTGAGTGGGATGCCGGTGGCACCTGTGATCAGGTGGTGTTCGCTGCCCGTCCTGCCCCGGTCGACGGGGCTTCGTCCGGTCTTGGAGCCCCCTCCGACGCTCGGATATGAGAGCCGCCGACCGCGGGGAAAGTCCAGCTCTGCAGAGTGCGCAATACCCAGCCACCGCCGACTCGGCTGGGGTGAACCGGGGCGGCTCCAAAAGGGTCAGGGCAAGAGCGGTGTGGGCTGTGTCCGCTCTTCGGGGGGCAGGTCGTCCCCGGTGGAGCGGACGGGCGCGGCAGCAGTCCGTGCCGCTCCCTCCTCGGGCGCCCGGACTTCGATGGCGTAGAGGACGGCCAGTCGGCGCACGGCGTTCCGCATACGGTCGCGAAGGGTCACAGGTGTGAGGACTTCCGCCTCGGCCCCGAGTTTGAGGACTTCCGGAAGAGCCTGCTCGGCGGTCTCGATTGGCAGGGTGATCTGGTACCAGCCGTCGGGACCCGCGCAGGCAGTGCGGGTGGCCGCCTTGGCTGCGGCCGGTTCGACCAGGTAGGGCAGGTGGGCCAGAGCGGACGGGGAGACTCGCATCGTCGCTTCGCCGCGGTGGCGGCGGGCATCGAACTGCTCCAGATATTCCCGCCAATGTGCGGCCAGTTGGAAGTCCGGCAGTCGGTCGAAGGGCTCGGCCAGTTCCTCGACCGCCGTGATCCGGGAGACCCGGTAGGTGCGGAAGCACTCCGCATGCCGGGCAACGACGTACCAGGTACCGGCCTTCAGTACGACGCCGTACGGCTCCACGATGCGGGAGACCTCGTGTGGTTCCGCCCAGCGCAGATACCGGATGCGGAGCCGCTGCCCGTGCCAGGCCGCCTCGGCGACCGCGGTCAGGTACGGCGGGTGCTCGGCCGCGCAGTACCAGGGAGGGGTGTCGAGATGGAAACGCTCGGCCATGTGGTCCGCATGCCCGCGAAGTTCGTCAGGCAGGGCGGCCAGGAGTTTCAGCCGGGCGTTCGCCGCCCCGGGGCCGAGTCCGAGGTTGCCGGCGGCATCGGGCAGGGCCATCAGGAACAGTGCCGCTGCCTCGGTGCTGGTCAGGCCGGTCAGACGGGTGCGGTGACCGGCGAGCAGCTGATAGCCGCCACGGTGACCGGGGTCCCCGTACAGCGGAATGCCGGCGGTGGCGAGGGCGGCCATGTCTCGGTACACGGTCCGCACCGAGACCTCAAGGGTGTCTGCCAGCTCCCGGGCGGTGACGCGTCCACGCGTCTGCAGGAGGAGCAGGATGGACAGCAGTCGGCTGGCACGCATGCTCCCATTGTGTCGAGATCCACTGACAGGAGATGTCAGGGAAGCAGGGTTACTGTCCGGGCCATGCACGAGATGAAGTCCTTTGTGGACCGATATGTTGCTGTATGGAACGAGCCGGACCAGGACGCACGCCGGAAAGCGGTGAGCGGGTTGTGGGCGGAGGACGGGGTGGAACTCACCGAATCCTCCCGCTACCAGGGGCATGTGGAACTGGAAGCGCGAGTAGCGGAGGCGCACGAGGAGTTCGTCCGTGCGGGGGGATTCCTGTTCGTCGCCGCGGACGATGCGACAGGCCATCACGGGACTGTCAATTTCACCACGCACATGGTGCCTGCGGCGGGCGGTGCCCCGGTCTGGACCGGCAGGGTCTTCGTGCTGCTGGGCGAAGACGGGCGCATTGCCACCGAATACCAGGCCACGGTGCACGGAGGGACCAGGGCAGCGGTCGAGGAGTTCCTGCGCCGCAGTGGGGAAGGCGACCCGGACCGCATTGCCGCTCTGTACGCGGACCAGGTCGACTGGCGAGTGAGCTGGCCGGTGGATGACCACCCGGCGGTGCCGTGGCTCATCCCCCGTTCCACGCGATCCGATGTGGTCGGCCACTTCGTGACGTTCGGCCAAACGTGCGTGCCGCAGGAGGGTGCCGTGACGGTCGAGCGGGTCGTGGTCGAGGGAGACGAGGCAGTCCTGACCGGGCTGAGCGCCCAGACGGTGCGGACCACCGGCCGCCGCTTCGCCATGCGGTTTGCACTCCACCTGACCTTCGAGAACGGCGTCATCACACGGCACCATATGTATGAGGACAGCCTGGCCGTCCGCGAAGCTTTCGACTGACCACCCGACGGCTGCGAAAGGGGCCCGTCGCAGCGTGGCAGGACCTCCGCGATCCGCCAACTCGTCCTCCGAAAGATTCTGCAACTGCAGCCTCGGCTGGAACACGGGGCATCGAAAAATTGTCAAATGTTGGGGATCACGTGTTCTAACACTGCATGCCGACCACAGCGCGGACCTGCTCACCGCGTACTACGCCGCTCTGTACGCGGACATCCGCCTGGCAGCGCCGATACCCCTCTTCGGCCCGCCGGGAATCGCCGACCGGCTGGCCGGGTTCCTCACCAATACATCGACCCGGAGTCCGATCGAATCCGCCTTCGCTGTCAGCGAGTTGCACGACGGGCACCAGGTGGCCATCGGCTCACTGCGGCTGACCAGCCGGGCGGTGGCGCACGACATCCCGGCGTTCGCTGTACGCATCGAGGCGGCTGGCGGGTCGCTGGTGTACTCCGGGGACACGGCGCCGTGCCCGGGCCTCACGCAGCTGGCCGAGGGTTGTGACGTGCTGCTGTGCGAGGCCGAGAGCGCACAGGCCCCGGACGAAGGTGACCAGGTGCACCACACCCCCGAGGACGCCGGCGACACCGCCCGCGCGGCCCGGGCAGACCGGCTGGTCGTCACGCATGTCGGCCGCTTCCTCACCCCCCAGCAGGCGGTGGACCGCGCCTCGGCCCGGTTCGACGGTCCTGTCGACTACGCCGCCCCCGGTACCAGCTTCACTGTCGGTCAGGCCACGAGTGCCGCGGTGCGCTCGACGAGCTGATGTGACGGAAACCGTGCGTCTCGTCGGAGTGTGACCGCAGGGGCAGCACCACTGCTCTCAAACCAGTTGCTGGTGCGCTCCGGGCGGCCGAACCATGGGCGTCATGAGCAGCGACTACGTGGTCAGGGAAGTGCGCGCTGAGGACTGGCCTTCTGCGAAGAAGCTACGCCTGGAAGCGCTGAGAGATCCGCTGGCCCACCTGGCCTTCCTTGAAACGTACGACCAGGCTCGGGCTCGGCCCGACGAGTTCTGGAAGGAGCGCACCGCCAAGGGCTCTGACGGAGGGCCGAACCGGCAGTTCATCGCCGAGGGGCCTGCCGGGGACTGGGTAGGCACGGTGACCGTGCTGGTGGAAGAGCCGGGGGCGGAGGACTTCACCGGACAGCGCGTCGAGCGGCGTCAGGCCCACCTCGTGGGGGTCTTCGTACGTGAGGAGCGGAGGGGCGGCACAGTCGCTCGGGAACTGCTGCGAGCCGCGGTCGGCTGGGCACTGGCGCAGCAGGGCGTGAGCCGGGTCCGGCTGTTCGTGCACGAGAAGAACGGCCGCGCCGAGGCGTTCTACCGGAAGGCCGGGTTCACGCGCACCGTTGTCGTGGGCAAGGAGTACGAGATGGAGTACCGCCCGACGGCGTGACCCCGCGCTGCCGCTCGTAGTCGCCCCCGCCGATACCACCGCCGACCGTCCGGGCCGTCTGGGACGACGCCGTCGCGGCCCCCGCGCGGGAGGGCCCGCCGGTGTGGGCGCACGGCGGAACGGGCGCTCGGCCGGAGGGACCGGTCGGGCGCCCGTTGCGCGTGCGGGAGGGGGTCAGGCCGAGGGGTTGCCCAGGTGGTGGACGCGGACCATGTTGGTGGTGCCCGGGACACCGGGGGGCGAGCCGGCCGTGATGAGCATGGTGTCGCCCGCCTCGTACCGCTGGAGCTTGGAGAGCTCGGCGTCGACCAGCTCGACCATCTCGTCCGTGTGGTCGACGTGCTTGACGACGAACGTCTCGACGCCCCAGCTGAGGGCCAGCTGGTTGCGGGTGGCGACGTCCGTGGTGAAGGCGAGGATCGGCTGCCTGACCCGGTACCTGGACAGGCGGCGCGCGGTGTCGCCGGACTTGGTGAAGGCGACCAGGGCCTTGCCGTCGAGGAAGTCGGCCATCTCGCAGGCGGCGCGGGCGACGGAGCCGCCCTGGGTGCGGGGCTTCTTGCCCGGCACCAGCGGCTGGAGGCCGCGGCCGAGCAGCTCCTCCTCGGCGGCTTGGACGATCTTCGACATGGTCTTGACGGTCTCGATCGGGTACTGGCCCACGGACGACTCGGCCGAGAGCATCACCGCGTCGGCGCCGTCCAGCACGGCGTTGGCGACGTCGCTCGCCTCGGCGCGGGTGGGCCGCGAGTTGGTGATCATGGATTCCATCATCTGGGTCGCCACGATCACCGGCTTGGCGTTGCGGCGGCACATCTCCACCAGCCGCTTCTGCACCATCGGGACCTTCTCCAGCGGGTACTCGACCGCCAGGTCGCCGCGGGCCACCATGACGCCGTCGAAGGCCATCACGACCTCCTCCATGTTGGAGACGGCCTGCGGCTTCTCGACCTTGGCGATGACCGGTACGCGCCGCCCGACCTCGTCCATCACGCGGTGCACGTCGCGCACGTCGGAGGCGTTCCGCACGAAGGAGAGCGCCACCATGTCGCAGCCCATGGTGAGCGCGAACTTCAGGTCCTCGATGTCCTTCTCGCTCAGCGCGGGCACGTTCACCGCCGCGCCGGGCAGGTTGATGCCCTTGTGGTCGGAGATGACACCGCCCTCGATGACGATGGTGCGGACCCGGGAGCCGGCCACCTCGACGACCTGGAGCGCGACGTTCCCGTCGTTGATCAGCACCGGGTCGCCCTTGGAGACGTCGCCGGGCAGGCCCTTGTAAGTGGTGCCGCAGATGGTCTTGTCGCCGGCCACGTCCTCGGTGGTGATGGTGAACTCCTCACCGCGCACCAGCTCGACGGGGCCCTCGGCGAAGGTCTCCAGCCGGATCTTGGGGCCCTGGAGGTCGGCGAGCACGCCGATGGCCCGGCCGGTCTCCTCGGCGGCCTTGCGGACGCGGTGGTACCGCTCCTCGTGTTCGGCGTGGGAGCCGTGGCTCATGTTGAAGCGGGCCACGTTCATACCCGCCTCGATCAGCGTCTTGAGCTGGTCGTAGGAGTCGACGGCGGGACCGAGGGTGCAGACGATTTTGGAACGGCGCATGGGGGCGATCCTATCGTTTTGTTTACGTACTGAACGATTCGGGGCGGCGGGCTCAGCCGGCGCTGCCGTCGGACCCGGGGCCCGGTGAGGCGGTGACCAGCGCGTAGCTCTGCTCTGCGATCTCCAGTTCCTCGTCGGTCGGTACGACGGCCACCTTGACCCGCGCGTACGCGGGCGAGATCAGCCGTGCTCCCTTCCCGCCCGCCGCGTTCAGGCCGCCGTCCACGGCCAGGCCCAGTTCCTCCAGGCCCGCCACGGCGGCTTCCCGCACGGGCGCGGCGTTCTCTCCGACGCCGGCGGTGAAGACCACGGCGTCCACCCTTCCCAGTACGGCGTAGTAGGCGCCGATGTACTTTCTCAGCCGGTGGATGTAGATGTCGAAGGCGAGCCGGGCCGCTTCGTCGCCCGCGTCCACCCGGCGGCGGATCTCCCGCATGTCGTTGGCGCCGCACAGCCCCAGCAGGCCGCTGCGCTTGTTGAGCAGGTCGTCCACCTCGTCGGCGCTCATTCCGGCCACCCGGCCCAGGTGGAAGACGACCGCCGGGTCGACGTCTCCCGAGCGGGTGCCCATCACCAGGCCCTCCAACGGGGTCAGCCCCATCGAGGTGTCCTCGCAGCGGCCCGCGCGCACCGCGGAGGCGGAGGCGCCGTTGCCCAGGTGCAGCACGATCAGGTTGGTCTGGGCCGGGTCCTTGCCCAGCAGCTCGGCGGCCTTGCGGGAGACGTAGGCGTGCGAGGTGCCGTGGAAGCCGTAGCGCCGCACCCGGTGGGTGTCGGCCGTCTCGACGTCGATGGCGTAGCGGGCCGCGTGCTCCGGCATGGAGGAGTGGAAGGCGGTGTCGAAGACGGCGACCTGCGGCAGGTCGGGGCGCAGCCGCTGCGCGGTGCGGATGCCGGTGACGTTGGCCGGGTTGTGCAGCGGCGCCACCGGGACGAGCCGCTCGATCTCCGTGAGGACGGCGTCGTCGATGACCGTCGGCTCGGTGAGCTTCAGCCCGCCGTGCACCACGCGGTGCCCGATCGCCGCCAGCTCGGGCGAGTCCAGGCCGAGCCCGTCGGCGGCCAGCTCCTTCGCGATGGCGGCCAGCGCCGCGTCGTGGTCGGCCAGCTCGCCCTCCCACTCGCGCTTCTCGCCGCCGGTGGACAGCGGCTGGTGGGAGAGCGCCGAGGTCTCCTCGCCGATCCGTTCGGCCAGTCCGACGGCCAGCCGTGAGCGGTCGGCCATGTCGATGAGCTGGTACTTCACCGACGAGGAGCCCGAGTTGAGGACGAGGACGCGGGTGGGGGTGGCACCGGAGCTGGGGC
>NZ_JASKYT010000719.1:0-941 GCF_041028275.1 Streptomyces sp. PU-14G | reverse complement strand
CCCCACCCCGGCCCATGGTCTCCGGCCCCACCTGCTTACGCGTGGGCCACCTGGCCCCACGTGGGATCAGCCAGGAGGAATCTCGATTGGTCGGGGGTGGGGTGAGCGGAGAGGATGCGGCCATGGCACATACGGACGCGGAGAGGGCACGGTCGTTTGATGAGCTCGTGGAGGAGGCTGCCTCCGTCCCCGTGGAGGGTTGGGACTTCTCGTGGTTGGAGGGCCGAGCGACCGAGGAACGCCCCTCCTGGGGGTACCAGGCACGAATGAGCGCCCGGCTCGCCACCGCGTCCGCCGCTCTCGATCTCCAGACCGGCGGTGGGGAGGTCCTCGCGGAGGCGGAGCGGCTGCCACCCGCGATGGCCGCCACCGAGTCGTGGCCGCCGAACGTCGCCAAGGCGACGGCCCTTCTGCGCCCGCGCGGTGTCGTCGTGGTGGCGGACGACGACGAGCCTCCGCTGCCGTTCGCGGAGGGTGCGTTCGACCTGGTGACCAGTCGGCACCCGGTGCGGGCGTGGTGGTCGGAGATCGCCCGGGTGCTGGAGCCCGACGGTGCCTACCTCGCCCAGCATGTGGGGCCTGCATCCGTGTTCGAACTGGTGGAGTACTTCCTCGGCCCGCAACCCGAGGCACGCGAGCGTCGGCGCCCCGAGGACGAGCGCGCGGAGGCGGAGGCGGCAGGCCTGGAGGTGGTCGACCTGCGGTCGGAGCGGCTCCGTATGGAGTTCTTCGACATCGGGGCGGTCGTCTACTTCCTGCGCAAGGTCGTGTGGATGGTCCCCGACTTCACCGTCGAGTCGTACCGTTCGCGGCTGCGCGAGCTGCATGACCGAATCCAGGCCGACGGCCCGTTCGTCGCCCACTCTGCCCGCTTCCTCATCGAGGCCCGCAAACCCGCGTGAGCCCCAGCTCCAGCGCCAGCCCCAGCTGTAACCCCAACC
>NZ_JASKYT010000718.1:0-1032 GCF_041028275.1 Streptomyces sp. PU-14G | reverse complement strand
GCCCTCGCCTCCCTGAGCCCGGAAGCCGACCGCGACCCGCGTCGGCAGCCCCAGCGTCCGCCCCATGACGGCGAAGGACGCCGCGAACTGCTCCGAGGTGCCGTGCTTGCCCGTGGTGAGGAAGAACTCCAGATTCCGGTAGGCGTGCCCCGGAACCGCCTTCGGGTCGAAGCGGTAGTGCTCGCGCAGCCAGCCGGCCAGCTTGTACGCCTGCTGGTACGGGTAGCTGCTGCCCGCGGTGGCCTCCGCCGCCAGCCGGCGGAACGTCCCGACGGCCTCGATCGGTTCGCCCGCCGGGTCGGTACGCGGCAGGGACTTGTGCCGGCCCCCCTTCGGCACGGCCGCGTACTGCAGCCGCTTCGGGTCGTACACCGGCGCCTGGGAGACCGCGGTGTAGGACAGGCCGCGGTTGCTCCGCGTGCCGGTGGCGCCGCCCTCGCCGACGGCCAGCACGCCGCTGTCCGGATCCACGGCGAGCCGTGTGGCCTCGGCGTCGTCCGCACCGCGCCTGCCGGTGAGCGTCACCGACGAGGGGCGGTCGGCGGCCGGAAGCCAGACGCCGGGCAGACCCTGCACGGTGACCCGTTGCTCCACCCGCTCGCGGCGCCCGGGATCCGCCCCCCGCCGCTCGGGCACCCTGCCGCCCGAGCGGGCCAGCCGGGCCCCGGACGTCCACTTCACTCCGTCGTAGCGGTCCAGCACGGCCAGCCGCCAGTTGCGGTCCGCCGTCGTCCGGGCCTCGAACAACCGCGACTCGGGATGCTGGAGCCAGGCGGCCACCTGGTCAAGCGGGCTGGTCGATCGCGGATGGACGAGGGGTGCCCGCACCTCCTGGCGCAGGTCGTAGGGGGCGCGCCCGGACAGCCCCGGGAGCCGGGGGCCGAGCAGCGAGGCGGCCAGCGCCAGCACCGCCACCACGGGCAGACCGGTGCTCAGCACCCGTACGGTGCCCCGCACGGGCGCCCGCGACCGCAGCAGCACCAGCACAGCGGCGCACGCCACCAGCCCCGCGGCGGCCGGCGTGTTGGAGCC
>NZ_JASKYT010000717.1:0-1021 GCF_041028275.1 Streptomyces sp. PU-14G | reverse complement strand
GCCGCCGGTGCGCCCCGGGGCGCACCGGCGGCGGGCTGCTGATTCCCGACCCGGGCGAGGGCTGGGAGCGTCCGCGGGCCGAGCGGTTCACGGTACGGGCGGGCCCCGGAGGGTCCGTGGTGGTCGAGCGGGAGGGCGGTGGCGAGGTGGGGTACGCGGTGCGGGTCAGGTGACGGTGGCGCGGGGGTGTCTTCGCTGCGGACGAGGTGTCCCGGTGGCGGCGCCCCCGCGCCGGTCGCGTCAGGGGTGTGCGGAACCCCCGCGCCGGTCGCGTCAGTGGTGTGCGGACAGTGAGCCGCGTTCCACGGGGAAGTTGAAGTAGGTGTCGGGGAACGTCTCCGGCTCGTGGGTGAAGTGCCACCACTCCTCGGGGAGGTTGGTGAAGCCCTGCCGCTCCAGGGTGGTCTTGAGGAGCTGCCGGTTGGCGCGCTGCTCGCCGGTGATCCTGGGATCGTCGGTGTGGGCGAGCGTGTCGAAGCAGTCGAAGCCGGTTCCCGTGTCGACGGAGTTGTCGGGGAACCGTTCGTCCTTGGGCGCGTAGCACGGCGTCAGGGGCTCGCCTGGCACGTAGGGGCGGGTCGGTGCGGCCGGCAGTTCGGCGAGGGTGAGGTCGACGGTGCTGCCGCGGCTGTGCCCGGACTTCTCGGCGATGTAGCCGTCCTCGAACAGCCGGTTCTTCTCGACGCGGGGGTAGAACTCGGCCTTCATCTTCTCGTCGTCGAGATCCTCGGCCCACCGTACGAAGTGGTCGACGGCGCGCTGCGGGCGGTAGCAGTCGTACACCTTGAGGGTGTAGCCCCGCTTGCGGAGGGAGCGCTGCGCCTTGGCGAGGGCCTTGGCGGTGTCCTTGGTGACCAGGCACGTCGGTTCGCGGTAGCCGTCGATGGGTTCGCCGACGAAGTTGTGCGGGGTGTGGTAACGGATCTCCTGCCGGATGGTGGGGGCGACGTCGTGCAGGGCGACGAACTCCTTGGGGGCCTCGGGGCCGTCCCCGTGGCCGTGTCCGGTGGCGGGGTGGGCC
>NZ_JASKYT010000716.1:0-1306 GCF_041028275.1 Streptomyces sp. PU-14G | reverse complement strand
GTGCGGGAGGGGCCGGCGGGGAGTGTCGGTCCGGGCGGGGCTCACGCGCCGCCTCCGGGGCCCGGTGCTCACCGTCCTGCCCCGCTCGGGCGTCCTGCGGCTGGGCAGGGCGCGCCGAGGGGACGGGCGCGGGCGCGCCCGAGGGCTGCCCGGGCGTCATCGGATGCGGCGGCGCGCCTGGGGCGCCGGATGCCTCGTCATGCACGCCTCGACAGTAACCAGTGTGGGTGACATGCGCTGCGGCCCTGCGGCAACGGCGCAGCAACAACGGCCGGGACGTCCGGGACGGCCGGAACAGCTCCAGGCGGCTGGTGGCCGGCGCTCAGCGGCGTCGGAACACCAGGTCCCGCACCGCGTGCCCCTTGTTCAGGCCCTGCCCTTCGAAACGGGTCAGAGGGCGGTGTGCGGGGCGGGGCGCGTAGCCGCCGTCGGGCTGGGTGTTCGCGTACTCGGGATGCGCGGACAGGACGTCCAGCATCTGCTCCGCGTACTCCTCCCAGTCCGTGGCGCAGTGCACGAGGGCGCCAGGACGCAGCGGCCCGGCGGCCAGGTCGAGGAACTCGGGCTGCAGCAGCCGCCGCTTGTGGTGGCGCGCCTTCGGCCACGGGTCGGGAAAGTAGATCCGCAGGCCGGAGAGCGAGTCCTGGGCGAGCATCTCGCGCAGCAGGATGATGGCGTCGCCGTTGCCGACCCGCACGTTGCTCAGGCCCTGCTCGTCCGCGAGGCGCAGCAGGTTGCCCTGGCCGGGCGTGTGGACGTCGACGGCGAGGACGCCCGTGGCCGGGTCGGCGGCTGCCATCTTGGCCGTGGCCTCGCCCATGCCGAAGCCGATCTCCAGGACGATGGGCAGGTCGGGGTCGCCGAAGAGTTTGCCGAGGTCGAGCTGGCGCATTCCGTCCACGTCGAAGCCCCACCGGGGCCAGAGCCGCTCCAGCGCGGTCCGCTGACCCTTGGTGATCCGGCTGCGACGGGGCTGGAAGCTGCGGATACGGCGCTCGTGGTGCGACCCGGCGGGGTCGGGCGAGGGCCCGGCGCCGGGGGGGAACATCCGTGCCATGGGCCGGGGCTCACGCTCCGTGTCGGGGGCGCTGTGGGTGCCGTGGGCGGCAACGTCATGGGCGGCGTCGTGGTCGAGGTCGCGGCGGGCGAGATCCTCGCGGACGAGGCCGTCGTTCGGTGAGAAGTTCTTGCTTTCGGACACGATGCTTCGATTTTACGGCCAGCCGTACGTCAGCTGCGTTGCCCGTCGCTGCTGGCTCCTGGCCGCTCGCTACTCATCCGCCGATCGTCGATCGGGAGGGGTGGG
>NZ_JASKYT010000715.1:0-1017 GCF_041028275.1 Streptomyces sp. PU-14G | reverse complement strand
GTTTTGGGGAATGGTTCCCGAGGCGGGGGGCCGTGGCTAGTGTGTGAGGTCGGCAAGGGCCTGGCAACGCGGGTGTTCGGCGTGCGGGAAGGACGGGACCGGCGGTTGCGGACCGGCTTCCGTGGCGGATCCCAGGGAGGCGGATGTGTCTACGGCGTTAGCGGTCACCAGCCCGGAGCACGTCCTCGCACCGCCCGACCGGCACACCCCGCCGGCCCACGTGCTCGCACCGCCCGGTGAGCAGTCCCTCCAGGCCGCGCTCGACGAGACCCACGCGCTACTCGAACAGCACGGCTACCTCGTCACCGTCTACCCGGCCTCCCTTCCCACCCCCTTCGTGCACCGGCTGAACACTGTCAGGGCGCTGCTGGACAGCCGCCGCCTCGCGCTGCTGCCCGTGCCGCTGCCCCCGCTGGCGACGGGCGTGCTGGTGCGGCAGCTGCGGCAGCTGTCCCTGTGCGACTTCTCGCCCGGGGTGCTCGGCGCAGCCGCACGGCTGCTGACGCACTACCTGTATGCGGGGGCGGTCCTCGGCTCGGTCGCCAAGCTGGAGCGCGTCCCCGTCACCGTCGGCTCGCACGCCCGCTCGTGGCTGCCCGGTACCCAGTTCGCGGTGCTGGCCTCGCCCACGCCCGAGCTGCTGCGCATCGGCGGTGCCCAGGAGAGTG
Organism: Streptomyces sp. PU-14G; assembly: GCF_041028275.1. Classification (NCBI taxonomy): domain Bacteria; kingdom Bacillati; phylum Actinomycetota; class Actinomycetes; order Kitasatosporales; family Streptomycetaceae; genus Streptomyces; species Streptomyces sp. PU-14G. The sequence continues at coordinate 349 of NZ_JASKYT010000715.1, read as the reverse complement.
AACGGGGGCTGACGGGACCGCAGTTCGCCACCGACATGACCGTCGCCCACGGCAGGCTCGGCTCCGACTGGGCGAGCCGCACGCTGCCGGCCCGCTGGCGGACCGGGCGGGTCGCACAGGCGCCGCTGCCCGCGGACTCGCCCGCGTGGTGGGGCACGGACAAGCTGACGGAGTTCGTGGCCGCCATCCCGGATGTCTCCGTGCTCTACCAGCTCGTCGCCTCGGTGCGGCGCGACGCCTGCCACGGCTGCGGCCTCGAACTCATCGGCGACCGCTGCGCGTTCTGCGCCACCGCGCTGCCGCCCGCACCGCCCACCACCTCTTCGCCCGCGCCCGCGCCCGCGTCCCC
>NZ_JASKYT010000714.1:0-1088 GCF_041028275.1 Streptomyces sp. PU-14G | reverse complement strand
GCCGCGAACAGTCGGGTGTTGCCGCCGCCCGTCTGGGCCAGGTCGCCCTCGCCCACGACCGGGTAGGGGAGCGGGTGCATGCGGGCCGGCACAAGGGGTGCCGCACCGCACGTGGGTGCTGCTCGACAGGGGCCGCCCCTCGAAGCGACAGGGACGCCCGTCGAGCAGCGCGCCTCACTTCCCGCCGCGCCTCACTTCCCGCCGCGGCGCACGATGCGCAAAGTCGTCACACCGACCGCGAGGAGACCGATGGCGACCGCCGCGAACAGTCGGGTGTTGCCGCCGCCCGTCTGGGCCAGGTCGCCCTCGCCCACGACGGCGCCGCCCCCACCGACCGTCGCCGGGCGTTCGGCCGTCGCCGGGGCGCTTCGCCGGGCCACCCCGCCCACCGCGGCGGAGGTGGTGCAGTCGAGGACTCCGCTGAACGTCTTCGCGTACCCGTGCGGCCCGCGCACCGGGATGCGGTAGGGCTGGTCCTCCTCCACCGGCACGGTCACCGTGCCCCGCTCGCCTCCGGCGATCTCCTCCCGCTCCTTGCCGACCCGCAACGGAAAGGTCGCGTCGCCGCTGTTGTCGACGTTGATGTCCACACCGTGCCCGGCGCAGTTCTCCCGGGAGGTAGTGGCCGGCACGGGGCCGCGCTCGGCCCAGTTGACGGAAGCCGTGGCCGAGACCGTCGCCTGGCTGGAACCGGCCAGGATCTGGGCCTGGCTCCTGCCGCGCTCCCCTGCCCCGGTCAGCACCCTGCCCACCGGGACCTTGGTCGCCGCCTGCGCGGTCAGCGAAGCGGCGCCGGGGTCGGCGGCCTTGGGCAGATCGAAGTACAGCTTCGTACCGTTGCGGGCCGAGTCGACCGGTTCGCCCTTCTTGTCGACGACCCGTACCCCCGCGGAGGCGGCACGCGGACTCGGCGCCACGCTAACGGTGGAGGCGGTCGTGCGGACGGTCACCGGACCGGCGCGGCTGCCGCTCTTGCCGGAGACCTCCGCCCTGTCGAACGCCAGGGACGGGCCGGGCTCGGCCGTGCTCCTGGCCTTCTTGACGAGGTAGGTGGCCAGCTTTCGGGCGGCGGGGTCGGTGGGGGTGAT
>NZ_JASKYT010000713.1:0-1283 GCF_041028275.1 Streptomyces sp. PU-14G | reverse complement strand
CCCCCCGGACCTCCCGGGGGCCTCCCGGGGGCCCCCGGGCCACGGTGTCGGCCCCCACCCCGATCAGGGCGGCGGCAGGCTCCCCGATCAGGGCAGCGGCAGGCTCCCCGACCAGGGCGTCGGCTCAGGCCGCCCCGATCGTCGGCCGGGCCGMCACCGTGGCCCGGGGGCCCCCGGGCCACGGTGTCGGCCCCCACCCCGATCAGGGCGGCGGCAGGCTCCCCGATCAGGGCAGCGGCAGGCTCCCCGACCAGGGCGTCGGCTCAGGCCGCCCCGATCGTCGGCTCAGGCCTCCTCGACCAGGGCGTCGACGAACGCCTCGGGCTCGAACGGCGCCAGGTCGTCGGCGCCCTCGCCCAGGCCCACGAGCTTGACGGGGACGCCCAGCTCGCGCTGCACGGCGACGACGATGCCGCCCTTGGCGGTGCCGTCCAGCTTGGTCAGGACGATGCCGGTGATGTCCACGACCTCGGCGAAGACCCGGGCCTGCACCAGACCGTTCTGGCCCGTCGTGGCGTCCAGCACCAGCAGCACCTCGTCCACGGGGCCCTGCTTCTCCACGACGCGCTTGACCTTGCCGAGCTCGTCCATGAGCCCGGTCTTGGTGTGCAGCCGGCCCGCCGTGTCGATCAGCACCACGTCGGCGCTCGCCTCGGTGCCCTGTTTGACGGCGTCGAAGGCGACCGAGGCCGGGTCTCCGCCCTCGGGGCCGCGAACCGTACGCGCACCCACGCGGGTGCCCCAGGTCTCCAGCTGATCGGCGGCTGCCGCACGGAAGGTGTCGGCGGCACCCAGCACCACGGACTTGCCGTCCGCCACCAGCACCCGGGCGAGCTTGCCCGTGGTGGTGGTCTTGCCGGTGCCGTTGACGCCGACGACGAGGACGACGCCGGGGCGGTCGACGGCCCCCTGCGCCTCGGTGTGGACGGTGCGGTCGAGGTCGGGGCCGACGAGGGTGAGCAGCTCCTCGCGCAGCAGGGTGCGCAGCTCGTCGGGGGTGCGGGTGCCGAGCACCCGGACGCGCTCGCGCAGCCGTTCGACCAGCTCCTGGGTGGGGCCGACGCCGACGTCGGCGGTCAGCAGGGTGTCCTCGACCTCTTCCCAGGTCTCCTCGTCCAGGTGCTCCCGGGACAGCAGGGTCAGCAGCCCCTTGCCCAGGGAGTTCTGGGAGCGGGACAGCCGGGCGCGCAGCCGCACGAGGCGGCCCGCGGTCGGCGCGGGGGTCTCCACCTCGGGTGCGGCCTCGGCGGCCTCGGGGGTGGGGGGTGCCTCGGCCTTCTCCG
>NZ_JASKYT010000712.1:0-1231 GCF_041028275.1 Streptomyces sp. PU-14G | reverse complement strand
GCTCCCCCGCGGGCGCGCCTCGCGCCCCCGGCCGAAAGCGTCTCCTAGCCCCCGGCCGACAGCCCTCACCCGGCCCCTGCCCAGAGCGCCGCTCGCCACCCGTAGCACCGCTCTCCACCCCGGCGCCTGGTGGCTGTGGGCGCTGGGGCTGGCCACCGCCGCGTCCCGCACCACCAATCCGCTGCTCCTCGCGCTGGTGATCGCGGTGGCGGGGTACGTCGTCGCCGTGCGCCGCACCGACGCCCCCTGGGCCCGCTCGTACGCCGCCTTCCTCAGGCTCGGCGTACTGGTGCTCGCCATCCGTCTCGTCTTCGCGTTCTTCCTCGGCTCGCCCGTACCCGGCACCCACCTGCTCGTAGAACTGCCCGAAGTGCCGCTCCCCGAGTGGGCGCGCGGCGTGCGGATCGGCGGGAGAGTGACGGTGGAGGGCATGGTCTTCGCCCTGTACGACGGGCTCAAACTGGCGACCCTGCTCGTCTGCGTCGGAGCGGCGAACGCCCTCGCCAACCCCGCCCGGCTGCTCAAGTCACTGCCGGGCGCCCTCTACGAGGCCGGGGTCGCGGTCGTGGTCGCGATGACGTTCGCGCCCCACCTCGTCGCCGACGTGCGACGGTTGCGGGCGGCACGCCGGCTGCGGGGGCGCGGCGCGCGCGGGCTGCGCGGAGTGGTCCAGGTCGGGCTCCCGGTGCTGGAGGGCGCGTTGGAGCGCTCGGTGGCGCTCGCGGCGGCGATGGACGCGCGCGGATACGGCCGCACGGCACGCGTACCGGTCGCGGTACGGCGCACCACCACCGCACTCACCCTCGGTGGGCTCCTTGGCGTGTGCGCCGGCACCTACGGCCTGCTGGCCGCACAGGGCGCCGGCTTCGGGCTGCCGGTGCTGCTGGCGGGACTGGCACTCGCACTGGCAGGGCTGTGGCTGGGCGGCAGACGCACCGTCCGCACCCGCTACCGCCCGGACCGGTGGGGCCCGCGCGCCTGGCTGGTCGCCGCGTCGGGAGCGGCCGTCGCCGGACTGATGATCAGCGCCGCCGACGCGCTCCCCGCGGCGCTCGCGCCTCCCGCCGTCCCGCTCCAGGCCGCCGCGTCGGGAGCGGCCGTCGCCGGACTGATGATCAGCGCCGCCGACGCGCTCCCCGCAGCGCCCGCGCGGTCCGGAACGACGACGAGGAGAGCACGCAGTGATCACCTTCGACCACGTCTCGGTCGTCTACGAGGACGCGCACGAGCC
>NZ_JASKYT010000711.1:0-1450 GCF_041028275.1 Streptomyces sp. PU-14G | reverse complement strand
CACCCCCATCTGGTCCGCCGCCCGAGGCGAGGGGGTCGGGTTCCGTGGCGCGGAGGTAGAGGGCCGGGCCCTCGTAGACGGACGGGGTGTAGGTCGGCAGCAGGGCCGCGTAGTGGGACAGCATGCGGGCGACGGCGCGCAGTTGGGCGTCCTCGGCCAGGCCCGCGCCGAGGGCCTCGGTGACCAGGCGGCGGACCAGATGGGGGTGGGCCGCGGGGTCGGCGCGCAGCAGCGGGTCGATGGGCGCGGCGTCCAGCAGGGCCAGCAGCTCCACCTTCTCGCCCTCCTTTTGGAGGTGCGCCGCCACCGCGTGGGCCAGTGCGCCGCCCAGTGACCAGCCCAGCAGCCGGTAGGGGCCGCGGGCCTGTACGGCGCGGACGCGGGCGACGTACTCGGCGAGGAGGCCGGGGAAGGTGGCGGCGAGCGGTTCGCCGGTGTCGCGCAGCCCCTGGGCCTGGAGGGCGTGGACGGGGAGGGAGGGCGGCAGGTGCGGGGCGAGTGTGGCGTAGCACCAGCCGAGCCCGCCGGCCGGGTGGAAGCAGAACAGGGGCCGGTCCTCGCCGCCCGTGCGCAGGGGGAGCAGCATGGCGTAGGCGTCGTCCGTGGTGCCGCACGGGTCGCTCGCGGTGTCGAGGAGCTTGGCCAACTGGCCCGGTGTCGGCGCGTGGTAGAGCGCTCCCAGTGAGACGTCGGCGCCCAGCTCGGTGCGGATGCGGTTCAGCAGGCGGGTGGCGGTCATCGAGTGGCCGCCCAGGGCGAAGAAGTCGTCGTCCAGGCCGGTTTCGGGTACGCCGAGGACGGCGGCGAAGAGGGTGCACAGCGTGCGTTCGCGGGGGGTGCGGGCCACGCGCAGGGCCTCGTCCGGCGCGGGGGGCGCCGTCGCGGACCGCGTGGGCAGTGCCGCGCGGTCCAGTTTGCCCTGCGGGGTGAGCGGCAGCGCGTCGTGGGTGACGTACACCGCGGGCACCATGGCGGCGGGCAGGCGTCCGGCCGCCCAGGAGCGCAGTTCGGCGCCGACGAGGCCGGCGGCGGGCTGCGTGTCGTCGTCCCCGGGCGCGCGCGGTGCGGGCACGATGTGCGCTGCGAGGTGCAGCGGGCCTTCGGGGGATTCGGTGCGCTGCGCCGCGACGGCCACGTGGGCGACGCGCGGGTGTCCGGCCAGCACGGCCTCCACCTCCCGGGGCTCGATGCGGACGCCGCGCAGCTTGATCTGCTCGTCCGCACGGCCCAGGTACGCGAGCGTGCCGTCGTCGGTCCAGCGGACGAGGTCGCCGGTGCGGTACATCCGCGTGGCGCCCGCAGCGACGACGTCCGATCGATCGCCCGCACCCGGCTTGTCGCCTGCGCTCGGCTTGTCGCCCGCGCCTGCCTCGTGGCCCGTGCTCGGCCCGTGGCCCGCGCTCGGCCCGTGGCCCGTGCCCGGCCCGTGGCCCGCCCCCGGCCCGTGGCC
>NZ_JASKYT010000710.1:0-948 GCF_041028275.1 Streptomyces sp. PU-14G | reverse complement strand
GGCTGGGCTCCTGGCGACAGGCAGGTCAGGTGGGGTCCGGGGCAGCCCAGGGCTCGTCGTCCTCGGGCTCGTCCTGCACCCGCAGGGCCGCGATCCAGTGCGGCAGCAGCCAGTGCAGCACCAGGACGCCGAACCCCGCCGTCGCCAGCGGGACGGCGAGCGCGTCGACGCCCGCGCCCGTGAGCCAGGCGACGTAGAAGCTGAGCAGCGCCGCGGCCATCACCGAGGAACTGATCCGGTAGGCCAGCGCGTGCACCGTGCCGCGCTCGGCGAGCTGCCGTTCGTCCAGGACGCGGGGGCGCAGTTCCAGCAGGCCCCGCGTCATGGAGTTGAGGAGGCCCATGAGGGGGATCCAGACGACCAGCGCCGCCACCAGGGCGACCAGCGGCCAGCGGGACGCCACGGCGAGGGGCGTCACCATGCCCGCCGCTCCGACGGCCGTCACCCCGATGTGCGCGACCACGATGCGCCGCCGTGCACGCCGGGTGGCGTGGTACCGCTTGGTGCGCGCGTCGTTCATGGTCTTGAGCATCCATGCGTCGTAGCGCGTGGCGTTCGTGCGCGTGGCGTTCGTGCGCGTCGCGGTCATCGCGGCGTCCTCCCCGTGTCGTTGGCGCTGTCCGGCCCGTCAGCCGGGCCGTACAGCTCGTCCGTGAGCGGGCGGAAGGGCTCCAGGGAGAACAGCGCCTCCACCGGGAGCCGGAAGTGGGCGGCGATCCGGAGCGCCAGATCGAGGCTGGGGTTGTACTGCCCGCGCTCGATGTAGCCGATCGTCTGGTAGTGCGCGCCCACCGCCGTGGCCAGCGCCTGCCGGGACACCTTCCGCTCCGCCCGTACGACCGCCAGCCTGTTGTGCACCTGCTCGCTCATGTATAAGGAGTACTACATCCAGCCGCAGGCCCGCAACACCGTCTGCCCCGTACGCGTCCGCCCCGTACGCGTACGCGC
>NZ_JASKYT010000071.1:0-25160 GCF_041028275.1 Streptomyces sp. PU-14G | reverse complement strand
AGGGGTGGCGGGGAGGCGGGGAACGTTGGGAGGTTTCCACAAAATGGAAGTGCGTTTCCGGTAGCCAGAACGTAGTTTTCACCAAGCGACACCGTCAAGAGGTCGGAGGGAAAGACTTGGTCAGCCGGCAAAGCGCCCCTGACCGGCGGGAAGACGGTGTGGCGGTGGTGGGACCCGGACGCGAGGCCGCGCCCGCGAACCGGGAGGACCACGGTGGTACCCGGGCAGCCTCGCCGAGGGCGGCACCCACGGGCCCGCCACCAAGAAGGCGCTCGTCCGGTTCCAGAAGAAGCGGCTCGCGGCGGACGGCGTCGCCGGCTCCGAGAACTGACGGGCCCTGCGGACGGGCGCCGTCCGAAAGGCCTCCGGCGGATCGCTCCGTACGATGACGGGCGGTGACCGGTCTGGCATGGCACTGTAGGACGGCTGGCCCACCAGCTGTGCACCGGCGGTCGATGGGCCGGTGTCATCGCCGGGGCGCGACGCGCACCCAAGAGGCGGCGGCGACATCCGACGAGCGTGCAGGAGAGCGGAATGGCTGCGAGCGGCGCCGACGACGAAAGCGGCTCCTCCTACGACGTGCTGGTGCTCGGCGCCGGCCCTGGCGGCGAGAACGTCGCCGACAGGGCCCGGGCGGCGGGACTCAGCGCGGCCGTGGTGGAGAGCGAACTGGCAGGGGGCGAGTGCTCCTACTGGGCCTGCATGCCCAGCAAGGCGCTGCTGCGGCCGGTCACCGCACGGGCCGACGCCCGTCACACGCCCGGCCTGCGCGGCGGGGCCGTCCCGTTGGACATCGAAGACGTCTTCGGCCACCGCGACGCGCAGGCGTCCCACTGGCAGGACGACGGCCAGGCGGCATGGTTGGCGAGCGCGGGGATCGACCTTGTGCGCGGCCACGGCCGGTTGTCCGGACCCCGCCAGGTGACGGTGACACAGGAAGACGGGACGGTGCGCCGGCTCTCGGCCCAGCAGGCCGTCGTGGTGGTGACCGGCAGCCGCGCCGTGGTCCCCGACCTGCCGGGCGTCGCGGACGCCAGGCCCTGGACCAGCCGAGAGGCGACCAGCGCCGCCCGGGTGCCCGAGAGCCTCGTGGTGGTGGGCGGCGGAGTCGTCGGCGTGGAGATGGCCACCGCGTGGGCAGGCCTCGGCTCCCGGGTGACACTCGTCGCCCGGGGCAGCGGGTTGTTGCCGCGCATGGAACCCTTCGCCGGGGAACGCGTCGCCGACGCCCTCCGCGCGGCGGGCGCGGACGTGCGCGTGGGGGTTTCCGTCACCGAGGTCGCACGCGCGCGCCCCGACGGTCCGGTGACCGTCCGCACGGACGACGGGCAGGAGGTGGAGGCGGACGAGGTGCTGTTCGCGACCGGCCGTGCACCGCGCACCGAGGACCTGGGCCTGGAGACCGTGGGACTGGAGCCGGGCTCCTGGCTGACGGTGGACGACACGCTGTGCGTCACCGACGTGGAGGGCGGGTGGCTGTACGCCGTCGGGGACGTCAACCACAGGGCCCTGCTCACGCACCAGAGCAAGTACCAGGCGCGCATCGCGGGCGCGGCCATCGCCGCCCGCGCGCAGGGCGCGGTGACGACTGATGCGTGGGGCGCGCACAGCGCCACCGCCGACCACCACGCCGTCCCGCAGGTGGTGTTCACCGACCCCGAGGTCACCGCTGTCGGTCTCACGGCCGCCGAGGCCGAGCGTGCCGGGCGGCGCGTCCGGGCGGTCGACTACGACATGGCCCATGTCGCGGCCGCGGGCCTGACCCGCGACGACTACGCAGGGCGGGCACGTCTCGTCGTCGACGTCGAGCGCGAAGTCGTCGTCGGCGCCACGTTCGTGGGCCCCGGACTCGCGGAGCTGCTGCACTCCGCGACGATCGCCGTCGTCGGCGAGGTCCCGCTGAGCAGGCTCTGGCACGCGGTGCCCTCCTACCCGACTCTCAGCGAGGTGTGGCTGCGGCTGCTGGAGACCTACCGGGACAGCTGAGGCGGGCCCGCCAGTTCCTCGTGCAGCCCCTCCAACGCCACCAGGTCGTCCTCGGTGCCGGTGTGCGGAGCGGCGAACCAGCGTGCGTACTCGGCGATTTCGGACAGGCACCAGTCGAGCGCGAACAGGTCGGCCATCGCGGGACGTGCCCCCAACCGGTCTCCCGCGCCGGCGGCGAGCAGGTCGGCGAAGTCGCGCTCAGGCGGAGCCAGGGCCAGCGACTCCCAGTCGACGAGCCGCAGCCCCTGGTCCGTCACGACCTGGTTGGCATGGTGCGGCTCGCCGTGGGTCGGCACCCAGGTGCCGCTCTGAGCGCGGGCGGAGGCTGCCAGCCGGTGGTAGCGCTCGGTCCAGTCCGCGATCCGGCCGAGCCGCGCGGCGATCGCCGCGCGTGCCTCTTCGGCCTGCGGCCCGGTGTGCCAGGGGTCGGCGGTGCGGGCCCGTAGTTCCCGGGCGAAGTCGGGAGAGACACGCGGCGCCCACTCGGGCAGCCCCGGGGGAGGCGCGGCGCGGTGCAGGTCCTGCACCGCCGTGATCACCCGCTCCACATGCGCGCCCGCCTGTGCCTCCGCCTCCGTCGGCGACCGCCCCGCCAGCCACGGGGTGACGCTCAGCGCGCCGCCCGCCAGCTCCACGGTGTAGCGCCCCGAGCGCGAGGGCAGCGGCGCGCACACCGCTGCCAGACCTGCCGCCGCCAGCGAGGCCGCGCCGGCGTAGGCGGCTTCCAGCGAAGCGCGGGTGTGCCGGGGCGCCAGGGCGTCGAGCGTGACGAACAGATCCCGGCCGCCGTCCAGGGCCGCGCGCCAGTGGTGGGCGCCGAATCCCCAGGGCAGATGGCCCAGGTGGCGCACCGGCAAGGACCAGGACGCGGCGATCGTCCGGCGGAGCGTCTCCTCGGTCACCGAGGCGGGTGGACAGCGCACGCCGGGGAGCCTAGGAGGCCCGCAGGGGCCGGGCAACGCGTTTTGTGCCCGTGGCGCGAAGCACCCGAATGGCGCATTCCGGGGAAGGCGGGGACGATGGACGAGGGGGGTCGGAGCGAACGGCTGAACCGCGTCGACAGGAGGGACGCCATGACCACCGCAGCCGACATCATGCACCCCGGCGCCCAGTGGGTGCCCGCCACCGAGACCCTCGACCGGGCAGCGCAGCTCATGCGCGAGCTCGACGTGGGAGCCCTGCCTGTGAGTGACCCCAAGGACGCCGACGAGCGGATGTGCGGCATCCTCACCGACCGCGACATCGTGGTCGACTGCGTCGCGGCGGGACACGACCCCGCGCGGGTCACGGCGGGAGACCTGTGCCACGGCACCCCGCGCTGGGTCAGCACGGAAGCGGACCTGGGCGAAGTCCTCAGCGAGATGGAGGGCAACCAGATCCGGCGCCTGCCGGTCATCGACCAGAACAAGCGCCTGGTCGGCGTGATCAGCGAGGCCGACCTGGCCCACCACCTGAGCGACGATCAGCTCGCCGAGTTCGTGGAGCGGGTGTACGCCTGACACGTCCGCCGGACGTGCACGGCACCGGTGACCCAGCGGTACGGCGCCGCTGGGCCACCGCCGTTCACCGCGGCGTACGCTCACGGACGTGCGGCTGACCAAGTACACCCACGCGTGTGTCCGGCTGACCAGCGCCCGAGGTGCGGCGCTGGTCATCGACCCGGGTATCTGGAGCGAACCGCGGGCCCTCGCCGGCGCGGACGCGGTCTTGGTGACCCACGAGCACGCCGATCACGTCGACGGGCTGCGGCTGAAGGGTCTTGGCGTGCCCGTGTACGCCCCCGCGGAGGCGCGGCTGCCCGGCCTCGGCTTCACCGGCGTCGAGTCGGGCGAGGAGTTCACCGCGGCCGGCTTCCGGGTGCGCGCACACGGCGGACGGCACGCCCGGGTCCACGGCGACCTCCCGGACTGTCCGAACCTGGGCTATCTCGTGGAGGACAGCCTCTACCACCCGGGCGACGCCCTGGAGGTGCCAGACCGGGCGGTCGAGACGCTGCTGGTGCCCCTGCAGGCGTCCTGGCTGCGCACCGACCAGGCGATCGACTTCGTACGCGCCGTCGGACCCCGACGCGCGTACGGCATCCACGAGGGGCAGCTCAACGAGCGGGGGCTCAGCAGCGTCAACGGCTGGCTGAACGAGCGGGGCGGCGGCTGCTACCGGTGGCTCCCGCCGGGCTCCTCGGCGTGAGGCGGCGTCACCTGCCGCCAAGCGCTGGGTCCCTCCGCGTGCGGCGCGGCGCCACCTGCCGCCGAACGCCCGCTCCTCGGCGTCGGACGTGGTGTCACCTGCCGCCGCACCGCCTGCCCGGTACAGCCGGGGTGCCCTCCGGACGGCCCGGAGGGCACCCCGTGCTGCGCGCGCCGCGCAACGGCTGACGGCGGGGCGAGCCGTCAGGCGCCCTGTCCGGTCTCCTCAGCCCGCAGTACGCGGTCCGGGCGCAGTGGGAGGTCCCGGTGCCGTACGCCCGTCGCGTGCCAGACGGCGTTGGTGATCGCGGCGGCGGCGCCCACGATGCCCAGCTCGCCGACGCCCTTGATGCCGAGAGGATCGTCGGGTATCGGATCGTCGATCCAGTCCGCCTCGACCAGGGGGACGTCGGCGTTGGCGGCGACGTGGTAGCCGGCCAGGTCCGCGCCGATGTGCCGGCCCGAGGCGCTGTCGCGGACGGCCTCCTCGTGCAGGGCCATGGAGATGCCCCACGTCATGCCGCCGACGAGCTGGCTGCGGGCGGTGAGCGGGTTGACGATGCGGCCCGCCGCGAAGATGCCCAGCATGCGGCGTACGCGGACCTCGCCGGTGCGGACGTCGACGGCCACCTCGGCGAACTGGGCGCCGAAGGAGTGCCGTTCCTTCTTCGCCAGTTCCGCCAGCAGCCGGGCGGTGTCCGCACGGGCCGTGAGACCCTCCGGTGGGATGTCCGGGCCCCGCAGCGCCAGCTCGTCGCGCAGGTCCTCCGCCGCCGAGGTGACCGCCCAGGCCCAGGAGCGGGTCCCCATGGAGCCGCCGGCCACCCAGGCGGGACCGAAGTCGCTGTCACCGATGCGTACGGTCACGCGTGCGGGGTCGACACCGAGGATCTCGGAGGCGACGAGGGTGAGCGCCGTCCGGGCGCCGGTGCCCACGTCCGCGGCGGAGATCCGCACGGTGAAGCCGCCGTCGGCCTCGGCCGTCACCGAAGCGGTGGACGGTGCGGCTCCGGACGGATACGTCGCGGCTGCCGTGCCGGTGCCGAGCAGCCAGCGGCCCTCGCGGCGCGTGCGGGGCCGCGGATCGCGGTCGGCCCAGCCGAACCTGCGGGCTCCCTCCGTGAAGCAGCCCAGCAGGTCGCGGCTGCTGAAGGGCAGCCCGGACAGCGGGCCGACGGCCGGCTCGTTGCGGGCCCGCAGCGCGATGGGGTCCATGTCCAGCCGTTCGGCGAGCTCGTCCAGCGCGGTCTCCACCGCGAAGGAGCCCGGCGCCTCACCAGGGGCGCGCATCCAGGTCGGCGTCGGAACGTCCATGTGGACGATCCGGTGCGCCGTGTGGTGCGCCTCGGCGTCGTACAGGACGCGGCCGAGGGCGGCGCTGGTCTCGATGAAGGGACGCAGCGTGGAGGTGAGGTTGAGCACCTCGTGCCCGAAGGCGCGCAGCCGCCCGTCCGGGTCGGCTCCGAGCCGCACGCGCTGTGCGGTCGGGCTGCGGTAGCCGGTGACCGCGAACGTCTGCTGCCGGGTCAGTGCGACGCGTACCGGGCGGTGCAGGGCGGTCGCGGCCATCACCGCGGCGGCCTGGTGCGGCCGCATGCCCTTGGAGCCGAAGGCGCCGCCGATGTGCTCGGAGCGCACCCGCACGGAGGCCGGGTCGAGCGAGAACATCTTGGCGAGCTCGTCCGCCACCCACATGCTGCCCTGGTTGGAGTCGAAGACCTCCAGCCGTCCGCCGTCCCACCTGGCCGTGGCGGCGTGCGGCTCCATGGCGCTGTGGTGCTGCTCCGGCGTGCCGTAGGTGGCGTCGAGCACCACGGCGGAGGCGGCCAGTTCGGCCTCCAGGTCGCCTTTGGTCGCCACGGGCTGCCCGTCCTCGGGGACGTAGGCGTCGGGCCGGTCGGCGCGGAAGTCGATGTCGTGCGCTTCCTCGTCGTACTCGACCACGAGCGCCTCGGCGGCCTCCCTGGCCTGTTCGGGGGTCTCGGCCACCACGAGCGCCACGGGCCACCCCGCGTGCGGCACCCGGTCGTGCTGGAAGACCGCGCAGGTGGGGTCGGGCGGGCCGAGGAAGGACACGTAGTCGGTCGCCACGTGCGGCGCGTTGCCGTGGTGGAGTACGGCCAGTACTCCCGGCATGGCACGTACCGCCTCGTCGTCGACGGCGCGGACGCGTCCGCGTGCGACGGTGGAGAGCACGAACCAGCCGTGCGCGAGCTGCTCGAAGTGGTGTTCGCTCGCGTACCGGGCGGCGCCTGTGACCTTGTCGCGGCCCTCGACGCGGGCGTGGGCGACCCCGACGGCCGGGGGTTTCGCCGTGGTGGTCATCGGGCGGCCTCCTCGGCCAGTTCGGTGAGCAGGGCGAGCACGAGATTGCGCATCAGGGGCACCTTGTAGGCGTTGAGCGGAAGGACCTCAGCGGCGGCCAGTTCGGCGTCGACGGCTTCCGCGAACGCATCGCCAGAGGGCGGCTGCCCGGTCAGTACGCGTTCGGCGACGCGCGCCCGCCAGGGACGCGAGGCGACGGCGCCGAAGGCCAGCCGCACCTCGCGCACCACGCCGTCCGACACGTCGAGCGCGGCGGCTGCCGAGCCGATGGCGAAGGCGTACGAGGCCCGCTCGCGGACCTTGCGGTAGCGCGACCGGGCCGCCACCGGGGCGGGCGGCAGCGTGACCGAGGTGATCAACGCGCCCGGCGGCAGCGCCGTCTCCACGTGCGGGGTCTCGCCCACCGGCAGGTAGAAGTCGGCGAGCGGCAGCTGGGCGGCACCCTCGGCCGTCTCGTAGGAGACGACGGCGTCGAGCGCGGCCAGTGCCACCCCCATGTCGGAGGGATGGATGGCCACGCAGTGGTCCGAGGCGCCGAGGATCGCGTGGTTGTGGTGCTCGCCGGTGCGGGCCGGGCAGCCGCTGCCGGGCGTGCGTTTGTTGCAGGGCAGCGCGGTGTCGGTGAAGTAGGCGCAGCGGGTGCGCTGCAGAAGGTTGCCCCCCACGGTCGCCATGTTGCGCAGCTGGCCCGAGGCCCCCTCCAGGACCGCCTGGGCCAGCGCGGGGTAGCGGCGCCGGATCTCCGGGTGGACGGCGAGGTCGCTGTTGGTGACCGTGGCGCCGATGCGCAGCCCGCCCTCGTCGGTGGACTCGATACGGTCCAGCGGCAGCGCGCGCACGTCGACGAGCTGCCCCGGACGCTCGACCCCGGCCTTCATCAGGTCGACGAGGTTGGTGCCGCCGGCCAGGTAGCGTGCCTGCGGGTCGGCGTCGAGCGCAGCGACGGCGCCGCCGACATCCCGTGCCCGCTCGTAGGTGAACTCCTTCACGCGGCGGGCTCCTTCGTCTCCTGCGGCGTCTCCTCGGCGGTCCGTCCGCCCGTCCGGCCGTCTGCCTCGCCGGCCGTCTGCCCGGCGGCCTGCGCGACGGCCTGGACGATCGACACGTAGGCGCCGCAGCGGCACAGGTTGCCGCTCATCCGCTCCCGGATCTCCTCCGGGGTCAGCGCGGGCGGTCCCGCTTCGGGCCGTATGTCCTCGGTCGCGGCGCTCGGCCAGCCTGCCGCGTGCTCGTCCAGTACGGCGAGCGCGGAACAGATCTGGCCCGGCGTGCAGTAGCCGCACTGGAACCCGTCGAGGTCGAGGAAGGCCTGCTGCACGGGGTGCAGGCGCTCGCCGTCCGCCACGCCTTCGATCGTGGTGACGTCCTCGTCCCCCACCGCGACCGCGAGTTGCAGGCAGGAGACGACGCGGCGTCCGCCGACCAGCACCGTGCAGGCGCCGCACTGGCCCTGGTCGCATCCCTTCTTGGTGCCGGTCAGCTCGAGGCGCTCGCGCAGCGCGTCGAGGAGGGTGGTGCGGTGGTCGACGGTCAGGGTGTGTTTCTCTCCGTTGACGGTCAAGGTGATAGCGCTGGCAGTGGCAGGAGCCATGGGCGGCTTCTTTCGGAAGTGCGGCGCGGTGCGGGACGGGTCGAGCGGGCGCGTACGGGGTGCGCGGCGGGTGCGGCAGGCGGCGCTGGGCCACTGTGCCGCCGTGCGCCGCTATGGTGAGAGGACGGGAAACGGACAACTGTCCAAGTACGGTCGTCCCGAACGTAGAGGACAGTTGTCCGCTTCGCAAGAGGCCTCCGCGCCGACGGCCGCCCCACGGGGGTTCCGTGGCAAGGCGACGGATCCACGCGGACGACGGCGAGACGACGGGGAGGAGCACGAGTGCGGGACCGCAAGCCGAAGGCCCCGCTGCGCTCGGACGCGCAGCGCAACCGCGAGCGCATCCTCGAAGTGGCACTGACGGAGCTGACCCGGGCGGCGGACGCGCCGCTGAGCGTCATCGCGAAGAAGGCGTGCGTCGGCCAGGGCACCTTCTACCGGAACTTCCCCAGCAGGGAGGCGCTGGTCCTGGAGGTCTACCGCTACGAGGTCCAACAAGTGGCCGACACGGCGGACCAACTGCTGGCGACCCGGCCACCGGATCGCGCGCTGCGCGAATGGATGGACCGGCTCGCGCAGTACGCCATGGCCAAGGCGGGGCTGGCCGACGCGCTGCGCAAGGCCACCAGCGCACGCGGCACCCTGGCCGGGCTCGGCCACGGCCCGCTGACCCGGGCGATCGGCGCGCTCATCGAGGCGAACGAGCGCGCCGGGACGATCCGCCCCGGAGTCACCCCCGAGGACTTCCTCCTCGCCATCGCGGGCCTGTGGCAGATCGACCCGCACACCGACTGGGCCTCCCGCGCGAGGCGCCTGCTGGACCTGGTGATGGACGGCCTGCGCGTGGGCGCCCCCGCCCCTGACCACCGCTCAGCCGGCCCTGAGTGACGCCTGGGCCGCTCGCCTCGTCACCGCCTCGGGGCCACTACCGGCCCCGCCACCGAGGCGAGCGCTTCTCCGCGAAGGCGCGCGGGCCCTCCTGGGCGTCCTCGGAATCGAGCATGGCGCGATAGCGGGGCAGTGCACCGCCGCGCATGTGCGCGTAGGCCGACTCGACATCGAGGGCCTCCGTCTCGCGCAGCACCTCCTTGACGGCGGCGAGTGCCAGCGGCGCACCCTGTGCGACCCGCCGGGCGAGGGCGAGCGCGGCATCGACCGCCGTTCCCGGACCACCGGACACGTGGTTGACCAGCCCCCACCGGGCGGCCTCCGTGGCGCCCATCCGCCGCCCGGTGAGCAGCATCTCGCTCGCGACGGCGCGCGGCAACCGCCTGGGCAGGCGCAGCACACCGCCCGAGTCGGCGATCATGCCGACGCCGACCTCCGGCAGACCGAACTCGGCGTGCTCCTCGGCGACGACCAGGTCGGCGGCCAGCACGAGTTCGAAACCGCCGCCCAGCGCGAGCCCGTTGACCGCCGCGATCACGGGCTTGTCCAGACGGAAGAACTCCGTCAGGCCGGCGAAGCCGCCGGGCCCGTGGTCGGCCTCGATGCCCTCTCCGCCGGCTGCCGCCGCCTTGAGGTCCCAGCCCGCGGAGAAGAACCGCCGCCCGTGGGCGGTGAGTACCGCGGCGCGCAGCCCGTCGTCCCGCCGCAGCCGGTCGAAGGCCGCGTACAGCTTGCGGCTGGTGGGCACATCGATCGCGTTGGCCTTCGGCCGGTCCAGCGTGATCACCAGGACGCCGTCGCACTCCCGCGCCGTGACCGGTTCCGCCTGCTCGCCTCCGTGCTCGTCCACTGGCTCGTCCTCTCCTTCGCTCATGTGCTTCGTCCTCCTTCTTCAGGCCTCATGTCTGACGAGCGCGTCCACGGCCACCGCGCCGTGCCCCGGAGGCAGGACGAGCAGCGGGTTGACGTCGATCTCGGCGACCCCGGCGCGGCGTGCGTACTCCGCCACGGCGTGCACCGCGTCGACGGCCGCTGCCAGGTCGCCCTGCGGGCCTCCTCGGAAGCCCTTCAGCACGGGCCAGATCCGCAGCGACGCGAGGGCGTCCTCGATCTCCTCACGGCCGGCGGGCAGCAGCAGCGTCGCCGTGTCCCGTACGAGTTCGACCAGCACGCCACCGGCGCCGACGGTGAGGGCGTGGCCGAACTGGGGATCGCGGTGGACGCCGATGATCAGCTCGGCCACCGGTTCCCGCACCATCTGTTCGACGAGGAAACGGTCGGCGAGGGAGGCCATCGCGCGGACCGCCGCACGCACCGCCTCACCGTCGGCGAGCCCGACCCGCACACCGCCCGCCTCGCTCTTGTGCGCGAGGGCGGGCGAGAGCGCTTTGACGACCACCGGGAAGCCGAGTCCGGCCGCCAGGTCCGCGGCCTCGTCCGGAGCCCGGTCGGCCCGCTGCCGCGTCACCTGGCCCCGCGGCACCCGCACACCGTGCGCGGACAGCGCCTGCTTGGCGGCGTACTCGTCGAGCGGCGCGGACGGCCCCGCGGCCGGGGAGGCCGCCGAGGAGGCCGGGGCCTGAGGGGCGGTCCCGCCAGGCGGCAGGGTGCCCTGTGTGTGGTGCCGCCGGCGCGCCTGGCCGATCTCTCCGGCCGCCGCGATCGCGCGCACGCAGTCGGCCATGCCGTGCATCGGCGCGACGCCGCGGTCCAGCAGCCGGGCGCTGACGTCCTCCGGCAGCCCCTCGGGCAGTGAGCTGACCACACAGGCCGGCACGCCGGTCTCCTGTGCCGCGCTCGTGTAGGCGTCCATCGTGGTCGTCCACAGCCTCGGTGTGCAGCGGTCCTCGCGCGGGAGGTCGAGCAACAGCAGGTTGAGGTCGAACCCCGAGCCCTGCAGTGCGGTGAAGCAGGCGCGCTGTGCCTCGGCGTCCCCCCAGATGTAGGTGTGGTAGTCGAGCGGATTGGCCACGTGGACGTGCTCTCCGAGTACCTGCCGCAGCCGGGCGGCCACCCCGGCGGGCAGCTCGGGCAGTTGTGCGCCGTGTCGCTGCGCGGCGTCGGCGATCAGCGCGGCCTCACCGCCTGAGCAGCTCGCCGAGGTGACGCGGGTCCCGGCGAGCGCCCCGTGCACATGCAGGAGTTTCAGGGTCTCCAGGAAGGTGCCGACCTCGTGGACGCGCGCGACGCCGAGCCGGCGGAACAGCGCGTCGCACAGCACGTCGGAGCCCGCGAGGGAGCTGGTGTGGCTCAGGTTGGCCTGTGCGCCCAGTTCGGAGCTGCCCGTTTTGAGCGCCACCACGGGCACGCCCGCTTCGAGGGCCCTGAGCGCGGCCCGCGAGAAACCCGCCACGTCGTCGATGCCCTCCAAGTGCAG
Source organism: Streptomyces sp. PU-14G (assembly GCF_041028275.1). Taxonomy (NCBI): domain Bacteria; kingdom Bacillati; phylum Actinomycetota; class Actinomycetes; order Kitasatosporales; family Streptomycetaceae; genus Streptomyces; species Streptomyces sp. PU-14G. The sequence goes on along the minus strand of NZ_JASKYT010000071.1, from coordinate 13,807 downwards.
TCCGATCGCGCTCACGCGGGGGTCGTCGAGCATGCCCTCGACGAGCTCCGGCACGCCGGTCACCGCGCCGTTGCCCGCCGTGACGACGTAGGCGAGCGGCACCGAACGGCGCTGCATGGTGAGGTTCTGGGCGATGTTGCCGCTCTGGGTGATGACCGCCACTCCGCTCGCGACCCGCGCCCCGCCGTGCTGGTCGGCCCACAGCGCGCTGCCGTCGAGGTAGTTGAGCACGCCGATGCAGTTCGGTCCGACGACCGGCATGCCGGCCGCCGCCTCGCGCAGCTCCTCCTGGAGCCGGGCGCCGTCCGCGCCGTCCTCGGCGAAGCCCGCCGCGTAGCACACCGCGCCGCCGGCGCCGCGCGCGGCGAGCTCCGCGAGCACGGGCGCGGTCGCCGTGTTCGGTACGGCGACCAGTGCCGCGTCGGGTGCCTCGGGCAGTTCGGCCACGGTGCGGTGACAGGGAAGACCCTCGATGTGCTCCCTGCGAGGGTGCACCGGCCAGATCCGCCCCGTGAAACCGATGGCGCGGCACTGCCGTATCGCCTCGGCCGCGCTGTCCCCGCCGACCACGGCGATGTGCCGGGGAGAGAGCAACCGCCGCAGCCGCTGCGAACGGCCGCTCGCCGTCCGCGTCTCGTCGCTGCGCCCGGTCATCAGGAGCCCAGCGGACGCAGCATGGAGCGGGAGATGATGTGGCGCTGGATCTCGCTGGTGCCATCCCAGATGCGTTCGACACGGGCGTCGCGCCAGTACCGTTCCAGGGGGAGCTCCTCCATGAGCCCCATGCCGCCGAAGATCTGCACCGCCCGGTCGGTGATCCGGGCCAGTGCCTCGGTGGCGTAGAGCTTGGCCATGGCCACGTCCTGGTCGGTCATCAGCCCCTGGTCCTGCTTCCACGCGGCCCGCAGGGTCAGCAGCTCGGCGGCCTCCAGCTCGGTCGCCATGTCGGCGAGGGGGAAGCCGACTCCCTGGAAGCGCCCGATCGGCTGGCCGAACTGCTCCCGTTCGGCCGCCCACTGGGTGGTCATCTCCAGGACCCGGCGCGCGCGGCCCACACTGGTCGCGGCGACCGAGAGCCGGCTGGCGCCCAGCCACTCGCCCATCAGCTCGAAGCCCCTGCCCTCCTCTCCGAGCCGCTGGCTCTTGGCGACGCGGACATCGGTGAAGGAGAGTTCGCACTGGTGGTAGCCCCGGTGCGAGACGCACGGCGAGCCGCGCCGCACCTCGACGCCCGGCGTGTCGAGGTCCACGAGGAAGGCGGTGATCAGGCTCTTGGTTCCACGCGCCGTCTCCTCGGTACCGGTGGCGGCGAACAGGACGGCGAAGTCGGCGGCGTCGGCGTGGCTGATGAAGTGCTTGGTGCCGTTGAGGACGTAGCTGTCGCCGTCCCGCTCGGCGCGCGTCTTCATGCTCCGTACGTCCGACCCGGCGCCCGGCTCCGTCATGGCCAGACAGTCGTGCCGCTCGCCCCTGATCGTGGGGAGCAGATACCGTTCCCGCTGCTCTCCCTCGCAGGCCTCAAGGATGTTGCTGGGGCGCGCGACGAGCATCTGCAACGCGTAGCCGGTGCGCCCCAGTTCGCGTTCGACCAGTGTCATGCTCACCGCGTCGAGGCCGGCGCCGCCCAGTTCCGCCGGCATGTTCGCCGCGTAGAGTCCGGCGTCGAGCGCCTTCTTCCTGATGCGCCGGGCCAGTTTTGGCGGTACCTCGTCCTTTTGCTCCACCTCGTCGGCGTGCGGGTCGAGTTCGGTGGTGACGAACTTCCGTACCGTCTGGACGATCATCCGCTGTTCGTCCGTCAGCGCGAACTGCATGTGCTGTGCTCCCTCACGTGTTCCGGTCTCGTCGAATGCCCATCGGCCTGCCGACCACCTCGGGCACGGGGGCCGCGGAGTGGGCGCGGTGGATGGCGCCCAGACGCTGTCTCAGCGCGTCGGGCAGAGGACAGGAGCGCCCCTGGGCGGCGTCCACGTGCACGAGCATCTGCTCGGCTGTGGCGAGCAGGGTGCCGTCGGCGCCGTGCCGCATCTCGTGGAAGAGGTGCACGCGCTTGGCGTCGAAGTCGAGGAGCCGCAGGCTGAGCTGGAGCGGTGCGCCCTCGGTCACTTCGCGCTTGTTGTGCAGGTGCGACTCGACCGTGTAGAGGGAGCGTCCTGCCGCGCGGTACTCCTCGCCGATCCCGATGTAGCGGAAGAAGGCGTCCGAGTTGTCCCCGAAGACGAGCAAGTAGCACGACTCGCTCATGTGTCCGTTGTAGTCGACCCACCGGGGACTGACGGGGGTGTCGTGCAGTCGCAGCGGGGTGGGGATCTCCCTCTCGTCGTCCCAGTCCCGGTGCCCTGTGCCCTCGTACGGGGTCACCACCCTGTCGGGGCGGTCGGGCTCTCCTGTGGTGCTGCTCATCCAGCCTCCTTGCGCGTGTGGACGTGCGGCGTTCCGCGTGCGGTGCGCGTAGCGCGATGGCCTCACGAGCGAGCGTGCTCGTATCGTGCGATGCCTGCTCGCATTATGAACGTACGGAGAGGGGGGCCGCCGCGTCAAGCGCGGGGCGCCGGCAGCGGACCCGGCGTCTTACCGGGCGGCGCGGTGCGCCAGGCGGCACTCGCCCCGCTCGGGGACGGCCGCCCGGTGCGGGCCCATTACGCTGCCGGGTGGAGAGAAGAGATGGCAGGAGGCACCGGATGGCGGCGGCACACGCCCCCGACGAACAGGAACAGGCACCCCCGGCGAGCGGCCCCCCGGCGGGTGGGCGGGTGCAGTCGCTGGAGCGCGCCATCGCGCTGCTCAACGCCGTGGCGGCGAGCGCGCCGAAGGGGAGGCCCGTGGCGGAACTGGCGGTGGAGTGCGGGCTCAACCGGGCAACCGCCTGGCGCCTGCTGGCGACCCTCGAACACCACGCGATGGTCGAACGGGACCCGCTGACCAACCGGTACACCATCGGTTCCGCCGTGACGACGATGGCGGCCACCGCGGGCGTGGAGGGCCTGATCCGGCGCGCGCACCCCGTACTGGAGCGGCTGTGCCGCCAGTCGGGCGAGACCGCGAACCTCGCCGTCGCCCAGCGCCTCGGACTGACCTACGTCGACGAGGTGACCCCGCCGGTCGTCCTCACGGCACGCTGGCTGGGGCGCCAGGTTCCGATCCACGCCTCCTCGGCGGGCAAGGCACTGCTGGCCTGGCTGCCGGCCGAGGAGGTGGAGGCGATGCTCTCCGGGCCCCTCGCCGAGTTCACCGAGACCACCCGCACCGACAGGGAGACCCTGCACGGCGAGCTCGCGGGAATCCGCACGCAGGGATACAGCGTCAGCCTCGGCGAGCTCGAAGAACAGCTCTACGGTGTCGCCGCCCCCGTGCTCGACGCCTGGCAGCGGCCCGTGGCCGTCGTCAGCGTCTGGGGTCCGAAGGACCGTGTTCCCGAGTCGCGGTTCGCCGAGCTGGGCACCCAGGCGCGGCGGGCGGCCGAGGACATCCGTGACCTGATCGCCCCCGCGGCGGCGAGTGTGCCCGCACCCGAGGCCACCGCGGACCGGGGGAGAGGCAGGACGGCCTGAGGGCGTGCCCGAAGGTCTCCGGCGGGGTCACAGGGAAGAGGAGCCCACCGAGCGGTTCGCCGTCAGCGCCCAGATCACCCACGCGCCCAGACCGATCGAGACGACGGCCCACAGCGGCTGGTAGGGGAGCCACAGGAAGTTCGCGAGCAGGCTGAGCGAGGCCATCGTGACGCCCACGATCCGGGCCCACAGGGCGTCGGCGAGCAGGCCGAGGCCGGCGGCGAGAGCGATCACGCCCACCGCCAGCAGGGCCCAGCCCCACGCGGTGAGGTTGAACCGGAAGACGTAGTCGTCGATACCGGTGTAGATCTGGTCGGAGGCGACCGCGGTGATGCCCTTGAGGATGTCCAGCAGTCCGTTCACGACGAGCACGACCCCGGCGAACACGGTGCCCCCGACCGCCCAGGCGCGGCTGCGCCCGCTGTGGCCGGAAGTCCCCCGCGGGGCGTGTCCTGGCGCTGTCGGCTGAGCCATCGGTTGCTCCCTGGGTCGGGTCCCTCCACGCTGCGCGTTGCGCACCACCGTGGCCAGCCGGGTACGGCCGGAGGAGTGAGCGCGGGAGCGGGGGTGTCATCCCAGGGAGGCGCCTCCCACCGCGGGCGGACCTGCCGGGACCGCCGTCAGGCCGAGGTCGGCCAGGAGCCGTCCCCGGTGCCAGGCCGGCGGGCCGAAGAGCTGTGCCGCACCGTGGGCGCGCTTGAAGTAGCGGTGGGCGTCGGCCTCCCAGGTGATGCCGATGCCGCCGTGCAGCTGGATCATCTCGCCCGCGACCGCCGCGAACGCCTCGGAGCAGGCCGACTTGGCGGCAGCCGCGCACCGCGTGAGGTCCGGTGAGTCCGTGGCCGCCGCGACGGCCGCGCCCAGTGCCGTCGAGCGGGCCGACTCGACCAGCACGTAGGCGTCCGCCAACCGGTGCTTGACGGCCTGGAAGGAGCCGATCGGGCGGCCGAACTGGACGCGCTGACCGGCGTAGGCGACCGTGCGCTCGAGACAGTGCTCGGCCGCGCCGACCTGCTCGGCGGCCAGGGCGGTGCAGGCGTGGTCCAGGACGTGGGCGAGCACCCGGGTGCCGTCGCCGTCCGCACCGATGAGCCGGCCTTCCGCCCCGTCGAGTGCGAGGCGTGCCAGCGAGCGGGTCTGGTCCATGGTGACCAGGGCCTCGCGGCGGAGCCCGGCGTCCCGCGCCGTCACCTCGAAGAGGGAGACGCCTGCTTCCGTGCGGGCGGCCACCAGCACCACGTCCGCGTCGGCGCCGTCGAGGACGTGCTCCTTGGCCGCGGTGATCCGCCAGCTTCCGTCGGCGTGCGGCGCGGCCCTGCCGCGTACGGCCACCGGGTCCCAGGAGCCTCCTTCGGCCCAGGCGAGTGAGGCCACCGCGGTGCCGTCGGCGATGCCGGGCAGCAGCCGGGCGCACGCGGCGGTGTCGCCGGAGGTGAGCAGCGCGCGCACCGCCACCACCGCTGAGCCGAGGTAGGGCGCGGGGCTCAGCGCCCTGCCCAACTCCTCCAGCACCACGGCGGCCTCCCGCGCCCCGCAGCCCGCGCCCCCGTACTCCTCGGGGACGAGGAGGCCGGCGACGCCGATCTGTTCGGTCAGCGGGCGCCAGGCGGCTGCGCCTTCGTGCCGCGCGAGCAGTGCCCGCACGGCGGACCGCAGCGCTTCCTGTTCCTCTGTCAGCCTCACTCGCGTGGCTCCCTTCCGCGCGGGCCGAGTGGAGCGGGCGAGCCCGGCCGCTTCCCTAACAAGTGTTTGGTAGATTAGCGTACCTCCATGAGCAGCGTCGAGGAGTTCCGAGCGGAGATACGCGGCTGGTTGCGGGCGAACCTCACCGGCGCGTTCGCCGGTCTGCGCGGCCGTGGCGGACCCGGCCGGGAGCACGAGGCCTTCGCCGAACGCCTCGCCTGGGAGCGGCACATGGCAGCGGCGGGCTGGACCTGCGTGGGGTGGCCGACGGAGTACGGCGGCCGGGGAGCCACCCTGGAACAACAGGTCGCCTTCCACGAGGAGTACGCACTCGCCGACGCGCCGGCGCGAGTGGGACACATCGGTGAGCAGCTGCTCGGTCCCACCCTGATCGCCTTCGGCACCCCCGAGCAGCGCGCGCGCTTCCTTCCCCGGATCGTCACCGTCGACGAGCTGTGGTGCCAGGGGTACAGCGAGCCGGACGCCGGCTCCGACCTGGCCAACATCCGCACCCGGGCCGAGTGGGACGGCGGGCCCGTCCCCGGTTCGGGCGAGCCCGGCAGCGGTGGCGGAGAGTGGGTCGTCACCGGGCAGAAGATCTGGACCTCGCTCGCCCACGAGTCCCACTGGTGCTTCGTCCTCGCCCGCACCGAACCCGGCTCGGCGCGCCACCGCGGCCTGTCGTACCTCCTCGTGCCGCTCGACCAGCAGGGAGTGGAGATCCGGCCCATCACCCAGCTGACCGGCACCTCCGAGTTCAACGAGGTCTTCTTCGACGGTGCGCGCACCGACTCGGGGCACCTCGTCGGAGCCCCGGGCGACGGTTGGAAGGTGGCCATGGCCACCCTCGGCTTCGAGCGAGGGGTCTCCACACTGGGCCAGCAGGTCGGATTCCGCCGGGAGCTGGAGGCCCTCATCGCTCTGGCCCGCCGCAACAAAGCGGCCGACGACCCGCTGATCCGCGACCGGATCGCCCAGGCCTGGATCGGTCTGGAGACCATACGGTTCAACGCCCTGCGGATGCTCGACGCGGTGGCGGCCGGTGCGCCGGGCCCCGAGGCGTCGATCGGCAAGATCTTCTGGGCGACCTGGCACCGGCAGCTCGGCGAACTCGCGATGGACGTCCTCGGCGCCGGCGGGATGCTCGCCGACGAGCCGTACGACCTCGACGACTGGCAGCGGTTGTTCCTCTTCTCGCGGGCCGACACCCTCTACGCGGGATCGAACGAGATCCAGCGCAACATCATCGCCGAACGGGTACTCGGCCTGCCCCGGGAGACCCGCCGTCCCGCTGCGCGGGACTGAGCGACACGGCGGTGCGAAAGAGCCGGTCACGCGCCCGCCGTCCGCCTCGGCAGGCGCGCAGGGCGGTCCCGTCGTAGCCTGGCACCCACGCTGCGGAAGGGGCAGAAGTGGAGCCGCGGGCGGCGCTGGAGCGGATCGCCTTTCTGCTGGAGCGCGCACAGGCACCGACGTACCGGGTGCGGGCCTTCCGCACGGCTGCCCAGGTGCTGGCCACTCTTCGCACGGGCGAGACCGAGCAGCGGGCGGCCGACGGCACGCTGGAGTCGCTGAAGGGCGTGGGGCCCAAGACCGCACAGGTCGTACGGGAGGCACTGGGCGGCGACGTGCCGGGATACCTGGCGAAGCTGGAGGCCGAGGCGGCCGAGGAGGCGCCTTGGCCCAAGGCGGCACGCGCCCTGCGGGCGGCGCTGCGCGGCGACTGCCATCTGCACTCCGACTGGTCCGACGGCGGCAGCTCGCCGGAGGAGATGGCGGCGGCGGCCAAGGCGCTCGGCCACGAGTGGGCGGTCCTCACCGACCATTCGCCCCGGCTGACGATCGCGGGTGGCCTGTCGGCGGAGCGGCTGCGCGCGCAACTGGACGTGGTCGCCGAGGTGAACGAGCGGCTGGCGCCGTTCAGGCTGCTGACGGGTATCGAGTGCGACATCCTCGAGGACGGAACGCTCGACCAGGAAGAGGAGTTGCTGGCCAGGCTCGATGTGGTGGTGGCGTCGGTGCACTCCAAACTGCGGATGCCCGCCGACCGGATGACGCCGCGGATGCTCAGAGCGGTCCGCAACCCCCTGGTGGACGTGCTGGGCCACTGCACAGGCCGCCTGCTGTCGGGCAGGCGGCGGCCCGCGTCGGAGTTCGACGCGGAGGAGGTCTTCACTGCGTGCGCGGAGTCACGGACCGCTGTGGAGGTCAACTCCCGGCCCGAGCGCAGCGATCCGCCGCGCCGCCTGCTGCGGCAGGCCCTCGACGCGGGAGCGTGGTTCGCCATCGACACCGACGCGCACGCGCCCGGTCAGCTCGACTGGCAGGCGGGCGGCTGCCTGCGCGCGGCCGAGTGCGGAGTGCCGGCGGAGCGGGTCATCAACACCCTGCCGGCCGACGAACTGCTGCGCTGGACGGCTGAGAGCTGACATACCCGGACGCCCTCACACCGGCGGCCGTGCCCGCGGGCGGAGGGCGCCGGTCCGCCCCGCGGGCCGTGGTCCCGTGCTGACGCGGTCCCCTCACGTGGCCCTGACGTGCGCATGGTGGTGATGGGCCGGCGCTCCTGGGTCGGTGGGCGTGTGGCGGCCCGCCGCGTGGTCACCGATCAGGCGCCGGATCCAGGCGCAGAGCTCGTCGACCGTCTCCGGCCGGTGCCGGGACAGGGCGAGGACGGGAGCGCTGTGTCTGGCGGCAGCCCCTTCGGCGACCATGCGGTCCACGTCGACGTCCACGTACGGAGCCAGGTCGACCTTGTTGACGACCAGCAGGTCGGCCCGGGCGATACCGGGCCCCCCTTTGCGCACCACGTCCCCGCCCCCGGCCACGTCGAGGACGAACACCTGGGCGTCGACGAGGCCGGGGGAGAACGTCGCGGTGAGGTTGTCACCTCCGCTCTCCACCAGCACGAGGTCGAGCGGCCCGACGTCGCGCTCCATGTCCTCGACCGCGATGAGGTTCGCCGTGATGTCGTCCCGGATGGCCGTGTGCGGGCACGCGCCCGTCTCCACCGCACGGATCCGCTCCGCGGACAGGACCCCGCTGGCGCGCAGGAAGCGGGCGTCCTCGTCCGTGTAGATGTCGTTCGTCACGACGCCGATCTCCAGCTCCGCCGCCATGTTCCGGCACACGGTCGCGATGAGGGAACTCTTCCCGGTACCCACAGGACCGGCTACTCCGAGGCGCAGTGCTCTGCGCGGCATGTGTTCTCCAACGGGGACTGCCATGGCTGTTTCCTTACCTGCGAGGGGGTACCGGGCGGGGGTCCCAGGGCGCGCCGATCGCCGCCAGCCCCGAGCGGAGCCTGTCGCGAAGGGACGCGTTGTCCTGGGTGAGCGCACTGACCAGGGCCGCGCCCCGGGGGAGAGGGGTCACCACGGCATCGCCGGACAGCCGCTGCGTCGCTGGGCGCTGCCGCGCGTCCTCCCCGCACCACCGCGGGTCGGCGACGAGGAGGGAGCCGACGGCCCGGTGGCCGCCCGCGACCACGGGCGTGCCGCCGGACCCGGCGCCCAGTTCGAGGTCCTGGCAGAAGAGGGCACGGCCGGACCGCCTCACCCGGGTGCTCAGCCGCACCCGTCCGCCCGTCTCGCCGTGCCGGCCCAGCACCACTTCCTCCCGCATCAGCAGCGCGGCGCCGTCGGCCAGGTCCACCCGCACCTCGTTGACGTGGTCGCAGCCGCGGGCGGCGATCAGCGGTTCGGGAAGCCAGACCAGCGTTCCGCCCCGGGCGACGCGGATACGCACCCGCATCGTGGACGGGCTGCCTTCCCTGCCGGGGAGCAGCAGCGAGGGGGAGACCTCGCCGAGTACGAGAACGCTGCCGGCCCCGACCTCCACCTCCAGTCGCAGCTCGTCTCCGCCGATGGGCCCCGCGGCGCCGGCCGCCACGCTCACCCGCGCGGGGACGCCGCGGTGGGCGGCAGCGGGTTCGGGCTCCTTGGCCCTGGTCGCGAACAGCATGAGCGGCGCCTGGGAGCGCAGCCCGCTGACCCGCGTGCGCGGCCGGCCGCCGGGCCCGGTGGCCGACTCGGTCGCGACGCGGGCGCAGGCGCGCATCCGGACCCCGACCGCCGTGGCGGTACTCACGAGGCGAACAACCGTTCGCTGCGGGTGGCGTGTGCTTCCGCGGCGATGTCCAGCAGCGGGGCGGCGGCGGCCGGCATGTCGCGCGGTTCTCCGCCGCAGTGCTGGACGGCGTGCCGCGCGAGCCGGTCCAGCGAGGGGGCGATACGGGCGAGTGCGGCGTGGGTGCGGAACGGGTCGATGCTCATCAGGCGGACGGCGGCGACAGCGGGCCCGGTCACCGACTCGTGCAGGGCCACGAGGGCCGCGTCGAGTGGCCGCAGGCCGAACGCGGCGCAGGCCGTCCCGAGAACGAGCGGCTGATGCGGGGCGCTCGGAAGGCGTTCCAGCAGGGGGTACTGTGGCTTGCCCTGTGCCATGCCCGTCAGCAGGCGGTGCAGCTGACGGCCGAGCTGCCGAGAGGTCTCCCGCTGTGCGGGAGAGGGCGTTCTGGCATCCAGTTCGGCGTCCAGAACCTCCAGCTCGGGCAGCGGATCAAGGCCGCGCGCCGCCTGGCAGGACCTGGCCGCGAAGGCGGCCGAGACCAGGCCGACGGTGCGGGCCCGCCCTTCCAGGAAGGACTCCAGGCTCTCGGCGTCGCCGACCCGCCCCGCCCTGACGGACTCCTCGAGACCGCCGGAGTGGGCGTAACCGCCGGCGGGGAGCCGGCCGTCGGCGAACAGCAGGAGGGCGGCTTGGGCAGACATCGTTCCCGGCCGCTCAGTAGAGGAAGTAGCGCTGGGCCATGGGCAGTTCGGTGAGCGGCTCGTGGTCGACGAGTTCGCCGTCGATGTGGACGGAGAAGGTGTCGGGGTCCACCTCGATCCGCGGCAGCGCGTCGTTGCGGGGCAGGTCCGCCTTGGTGCGTCCCCTGACGTCCTCGACCGCGACGAGTGGCCTGTGCACCGCGAGCCGGTCCGCCAGACCGTCCTCGACGGCGGCGGGTGAGACGAAGGCGACGCTGGTGGCCTGGGCCGCCCTCGTGTGGGAGTTGTAGCCCGGGCGCGGCAGGACGGGCTGCGGGGTGGGGACCGAGGCGTTCGGGTCGCCCAGCAGCGCCACGGCGGCCATTCCGCCTTTGAACACCGACGTCGGCTTGACCCCGAACAGCGGCGGTTCCCACAGCACGAAGTCGGCCAGCTTGCCCGGCTCGATCGAGCCGACCTCGTGGCCGAGACCATGGGTGACGGCAGGACAGATGGTGTACTTCGCGACGTACCGCTTGACCCGCTCGTTGTCGGCCCGGCCGTCCCCGGGCAGCGGGCCGCGCAGGTTCTTCATCGCGTGGGCCGTCTGCCAGGTGCGCAGCACCGTCTCCCCCAGCCGGCCCATGGCCTGGGCGTCCGAGGACATCGTGGAGATGGCTCCGATGTCCTGCAGGATGTCCTCGGCGGCGATCGTCGACGCGCGCACCCGGGACTCGGCGAAACCGAGCTCCGCGGGGATCTGCGGGTTGAGGTGGTGCGCGACGAGCACCATGTCGAGCTGCTCGTCGGCGGTGTTGACGGTGTAGGGCCGGGTCGGGGTCGTCGAGGAAGGCAGCACGTTGCGCTCCCCGGCGATCCGGATGATGTCCGGGGCGTGGCCCCCGCCGGCGCCTTCGGTGTGGAAGCTGTGGAAGGTGCGGCCTGCCACGGTGCGCAGCAGATCGTCGACGAACCCCGCCTCGTTGAGGGTGTCGCTGTGGACGGCGACCTGGACGCCGGAGGCGTCGGCCACCGTCAGGGCCGCGTCGACCACGGCCGGGGTGGCGCCCCAGTCCTCGTGCACCTTGAGGCCTGCCGCGCCCGCCCGCAGCTGTTCCCACAGCGCCTCCTCACTCACGGTGGTGCCGCGGCCGAGGAAGGCCACGTTGACCGGCCACGGGTCGAAGGCCTCGAACATGCGCTCAAGCCACCAGGAGCCCGGCGTGGCGAGCGTGGCCTTCGAGCCGTCCGTCGGCCCGCTGCCGCCCCCGACCAGGGTGGTCACCCCTGCCTCCAGGGCGACGGGGCACATCGCGGGCGAGACGAAGTGGACATGGGTGTCGATGGCCCCGGCCGTCATGATCAGGCCCACGCCGTTCATCAGCTCCGTCGAGGGGCCGATGACCAGATCCGGATGCACGCCGTCCATGGTGTCGGGGTTGCCCGACTTGCCGACGGCGACGAAGCGGCCGTCCCGGATGCCGACGTCGGCCTTGACGACGCCCCGGTGGTCGAGCACCACCACGCCGACGATGACGAGGTCCGGCGTCCCCTGGGAGCGCGGCGTGTGGGACTGGCCCTGCGACTCGCGGCCGGACTTGCCGCCGCCGAAGACGACTTCGTCGCCGCCGACGCACCTGTCCTCCTCGATCTCGATGAACAGGTCGGTGTCCGCGAGCCGCAGCCGGTCGCCCGTGGTGGGCCCGAGCGAGGCGACGTACTCCTCGCGCGCGATCTCAGTCATCCAGGTTCCCCTCGCACTCGCCTCGGAAGCCTGCCGCGATCCGCCGCCCGGCGAACGGGACGAGCGCGACCTCGGTGACCGTGCCGGGGTCGAAGCGCGTCATCCCTCCCGCCAGGATGTTCTGGTGCTTGCCCCAGGCCGCTTCGCGGTCGAACTCCAGCGCCGGGTTGGCCTCGGCGAAGTGGTAGTGGGAGCCCACGGTGACCGGCCGGTCGCCGGTGTTCACCACGCGCACCGTGGTCACCTCCCGGCCGGAGTTCAGCACCACCGGGCCGTCTCCGTAGCGGATCTCTCCCGGAACCCCGGGGGAGGCGGAGGTGTTGGCTCCCGGCTGGGTGGCGCCGACCGGGGCGCCCTTTCCCGAGCCGAGCGGGACCTGTTCGCCGGATCCCGGACGCTTGCGGGAGTCGGGGCTCACTGGATCGGCTCCGGGACCGTCAGGAGCTTGGTGCCGTCGGGAAAGGTCGCCTCCACGTGCACCTGGTGCAGCATCTCCGCAACGCCCTCCATGACGTCGTCCCGGCTCAGCACCCCGCGAGCGGCGCTTTGCAGGTCGGCCTTCATCCGGCCGTCCCGTGCGCCCTCCAGGAGGAACTGCGAGATCACCGCTGTGGCCTCCGGCAGGTTGAGCCGCAGCCCACGGGCCCGGCGCTGCCGTGCCACCTCGGCAGCGGTGTGGATCAGGAGGCGTTCCTGCTCTTTGACCGTCAGCAACATCGTCGACACAACCTCCGAACCGGCCGCCACTCCACAAGGGCGATGAAACGCGCTTAGCGGGGCAAACCGTACACATGCCTTCGACGTTCCCGACCAGACACAGGGCGCTCCGCGCCGAGATTCCCTCCGTGAGCCCTGTCGACACGCGCACGCGAGCGACGGGCGCACGCTCGCCTCCCCGCCGGCGCGCTGGGCCGCCCTCAGCGGTCGGCGCCGCTCACCGTGGGGGAGGCGACGGTGGCGTGCTGGAGACTGTCGCAGGAGCGCTGGGCCTCTTCGGTCAGCCGGGTGGCCTCGGCGAGGAGGATGCCGTAGGGCCGGGAGGGGTCTCCCAGGGGCAGCGAGGTGTCCTCGGCACGTTCGACGAGCCTGGCGCGCTGGTCCTGGGCCCTCTTGGCGGCCTCGCACAGTTCCTCGGCCTGGTCGGTCAGGTGCTCCTCCTCGATCACGCTGAACCGGTGGGTGATGTCGGCCAGCGCCTCCAGCAGGTCGGCGTAGTCGGCCAAGAAGCCGTCACGGTCTTCGCCTGTTTCGTTCCGGGGCCACTGGTCGAGCGTGCGGGTGAGAGAGGCGACCTGATAGGCGACGCGTTCGAGCGCGTCGATGACCGCGCGATAGCCGTCGAAGGCCTTGTGCCGGCGGTTGTGCGGCAGGAACCTGCGCGGGTTGTAGTAGCGGCTCTCGACCGTGACGTGCAGAGCCGCCCGGGTCTGGCTGACCAGTGAGATGGCCTCGACGGCGCGCCGGCGCCACCGCTGGGCCTCGTCCTCGTCGAAGTCGTGCTCGCGCAGGGCGGGATGTATGTCCGCCAGGAGAGCGGACAGGTCGCCCGCGAGGGTGTGGATGCCGACCTCGGCGCTGCGGTAGCGCATCGGCGGCCACAGCAGGAGATTGACCACGACGCCGATCGTGCAGCCGACCGCGACCAGGAGGACGATCTGGCCGAGCTGCTCGGCGCGCTGCTGGTTGCCGGCAGAAGCCGAATAGGTGGAGAAGGCGAAGAACGCCGCCGTCGCGACCTGCGTGCCCTGAGAACCCAGGCGCCGCCAACGGCCGATGGCCATCGCGATCAGCGCCACGAGCACGAACGTGAGCAGATCGGGACCGGCCAGGAAACCCAGCGCCGCCTGCACGACGACTCCGGCGCAGACGGCCGCCATGAAGCGCAGCGCCTGCAACAGTGACTGATAGACGGTCACCTGCATGATCAGTACGGCGGAGAACGGGGCGAAGGCCGGGCTCTGCGCCACCAGCAGGTCGTGCGCCACGTACCAGGAGGCACTGGCGGCCAGCGTGCTCTTGCCGATCAGGGCCAGGGTCTGCCGCCCCGACCTGCCCCCGACCCTGCCCAGCCCTTCCCT
>NZ_JASKYT010000709.1:0-1213 GCF_041028275.1 Streptomyces sp. PU-14G | reverse complement strand
CTCGCCCTCTCTATCCGTTCCGCCGCGCTGCCTGCCCCGCCCCACCTGCCCCTCCCTGCCGATCACCCTCCCCCTCCCTGCCGAGGCTTCTGCCGGGCCGGGCCGGGGAGAGGCTGGGCTGTCGGTGCGGCGGGAGGGGCTGGGGTGTCGGTGCGGCGTGGGATGCTGGTCGGGATGGCTGCGCGTAAGAAGACCTCTGAGGATCCGCTGGCCCCCGTGACCCTGGCGGTGGGCCAGGAGGAGCTGCTCATCGACCGGGCCGTGCGGGTCGTGATCGACGCGGCGCGGGCCGCCGACGCCGACACCGACGTGCGCGATCTCGCGCCGGGGGAGCTGCAGCCGGGCACGCTCGCCGAGCTGACCAGTCCGTCGCTGTTCGCCGAGCGGAAGGTCGTGGTCGTGCGCGCGGCGCAGGACTTGGCGGCGGAGACGGTCAAGGACGTGAAGGCGTACCTGTCAGCGCCGGTGGAGGAGATCACCCTCGTCCTCGTGCACCCGGGCGGCGCGAAGGGCAAGGGGCTGCTGGACGCCGCACGCAAGGCGGGGGCGCGCGAGGTCGAATGCCCGAAGATGACCAAGCCGGCCGACCGGCTGGCTTTCGTGCGCGGCGAGTTCCGGACGCTGGGGCGCTCGGCGACGTCCGAGGCGTGCCAGGCGCTGGTCGATGCCATCGGCAGTGACCTGCGCGAGCTGGCTTCCGCCTGCACGCAGCTCACCGCCGACGTCGAGGGGACGATCGACGAGGCGGTGGTCGGCCGCTACTACACGGGCCGGGCGGAGGCCTCCAGCTTCACCGTCGCCGACCGGGCGGTCGAGGGCAGGGCGGCCGAGGCGCTGGAGACGCTGCGCTGGGCGGTGTCCACCGGTGTCGCGCCGGTGTTGATCACCAGCGCGCTGGCCCAGGGGGTGCGGGCCATCGGCAAGCTGGCCGGCGCCCCGCGCGGGGCGCGCCCCGGTGACCTGGCACGGGAGCTGGGTATGCCGCCGTGGAAGATCGACCGCGTGCGCCAGCAGATGCGCGGTTGGACGCCGGATGGCGTGGCTGCCGCGCTGCGGGCCGTCGCGGAGGCGGACGCGGCGGTGAAGGGCGCCGGCAGTGATCCGGAGTACGCGTTGGAGAAGGCCGTCGTCACCATCGCGGGCGCCGCCCGCTCCCGCTGACCGCCCCGAGTCCCGCCCGCTCCCGCTGACCGCCCGAACCTCAACCGCGCCC
>NZ_JASKYT010000708.1:0-1529 GCF_041028275.1 Streptomyces sp. PU-14G | reverse complement strand
GGTCAGCCCTCGTCCTCAAGGCCGACATCCGTCCCGGCGTCATCGACGGGCTCACCGCCAAGGTCGCCACCGTGGACCGGTACCTGGACGAGGGCTGACCCGCCCGCGAGACGCCGGCAGGGCCGAGCCCGCCCGGCCGGCGCACCGGCCGCAGCCGCCCGCTCAGCCGTCGGCAGGCGGCTGAGCGGGCGGCTGACCAGGCGGCTCGTCCGCCCGCCCGGCCGCCACGGCCGCGCCGAGGGCCGTACGGGAGTACAGCACCTGGTGTCCGACGCGGCAGGAGTCCAGCAGCCCGGCGCCGCGCAGCGCCGACAGGTGCGCGGAGACGGACGAGGGCGCCAGCCGCAGCCGGAGAGCGAGCGCGCTCGTGGACGCGGGCTCCTCCAGCGCTGTCAGTACGGCCGCGCGACCGCGCCCGAGCAGCCGCACCAGCGCGCCCGGCGGATCGAGGGGCGCGGCCGGCGCCCACAGGTGCCCGATGCCACGCGCCGGGTACATCACCGCGGCCGGTGCGGGCGGTTCGAACCCCGCCGCCACCACGGGCCACACGAACGCGCTCGGCACCAGCGTCACCCCCTCGCCGCCCGTCAGGACACGGGAGTGCCGGGGCGGGCGCGCGATCCGCAGCGTGCCGTCCCGCCACGTGACCTGGGGGTGCAGCGCGGCGAGCACCCGGCCGAGTCCGCCGTCGGCCAGCCGTCGCGCCCGGAAGGCGATGTCCGCCTCCAGCAGCGCCCGCAGCCGGGGCCAGCCGGGGGCGAGGAGCGCCTCCCAGGCGCGGACCACGGCGCTCGCCAGCGTCTCGACGGCGGCGGCCGGGTCCGCCAGCAGCTCCCGCCCCACCGCCGTACGGGCGGCGCCGGGCGTTCCGGCCAGCGCGCGGGCGATCTGCGCGTGCGCGCACGCGGGCTCGGTGGCGCGGATGCGGGCGGCCTCCCGAGCGACGGGGGCGGCCGGCGCGGCCGGTGCGGGGAAGAGGAAGTCGGGGGTGTAGCCGCGAGCGGGGAGGACGGCCCACAGCGGCTCCAGCGCCAGGGAGCGCGCGAGCGGCAGCGCGCGCCGTACCCAGCCGCCGTGCGGGCTCCCGTGGGGCGTGTGCGCGAGCACACGCAGCGCGGCCTGCGTCTCCCACACCGGGGAGAGGGCGAAGCGGCAGTTGAGCGGGTCCGCGGGCCCGAACCGGATCGTGATGGTCACCCAGGCCCCCGGGCCGCTCGGAGATTCGGCTGAGCCCGAAACACTAGGCGGTGCTCAGCGGCCCCGCCAGGCTCGGTGCGTGGCGGAACGACAGCAGGACGAAGGCGTTCCCGTGGCCGGGGACTCAGGCGTTCCCGGGGCCGGGGGCGGAGGCGTCTCCCGTGCCGGGGACGGCGGCTTCCCAGGCTCGGTGCGTGGCGGAACGACAGCAGGACGAAGACGTTCCCGTGGCCGGGGACTCAGGCGTTCCCGGGGCCGGGGGCCTGGGTGACCATCACGACCCGGTTCGGGCCCGCGGACCCGCTCAACTGCCGCTTCGCCCTCTCCCCGGT
>NZ_JASKYT010000707.1:0-835 GCF_041028275.1 Streptomyces sp. PU-14G | reverse complement strand
CCCCCGGATCACAGCTCGGTTGACAACTCCCCGGGGTCTATCGCGGCCTCCCACGTCCTTCATCGGTTCCTGGTGCCAAGGCATCCACCGTGCGCCCTTAAAAACTTGGCCACAGATGCTCGCGTCCACTGTGCAGTTCTCAAACAACAACCAGCCACCCACCACCCCACACCACCGTGCGAGTTCACTGGGACCGGCACCGAAGGACAGGCCAACAGCCCGCACCCTCAGACACCCAACAGCGCGCCCGACACCCTCACCCGACAATCACGTTCCACACTCCGAAGAGTAGTACTAGCCATCACCGTGCAAGAGTGCCGAATAGTCAACGTTCCACCCATGAGCAACCCACCGTCAGACATTCGCTGACGTAGTAGGCCTTGGCTACCGTATGCGGCAGCAAGATGCTCCTTAGAAAGGAGGTGATCCAGCCGCACCTTCCGGTACGGCTACCTTGTTACGACTTCGTCCCAATCGCCAGTCCCACCTTCGACGATTCCCTCCCACAAGGGGTTGGGCCACCGGCTTCGGGTGTTACCGACTTTCGTGACGTGACGGGCGGTGTGTACAAGGCCCGGGAACGTATTCACCGCAGCAATGCTGATCTGCGATTACTAGCGACTCCGACTTCATGGGGTCGAGTTGCAGACCCCAATCCGAACTGAGACCGGCTTTTTGAGATTCGCTCCACCTCACGGCATCGCAGCTCATTGTACCGGCCATTGTAGCACGTGTGCAGCCCAAGACATAAGGGGCATGATGACTTGACGTCGTCCCCACCTTCCTCCGAGTTGACCCCGGCAGTCTCCCGTGAGTCCCCAACCTCCCAAAGGAG
>NZ_JASKYT010000706.1:0-1117 GCF_041028275.1 Streptomyces sp. PU-14G | reverse complement strand
GTACTGGTTCTTCTGGGCCGTCGCCTCCACGGCGAGCACGACGGCCCAGAAGAACCAGTACAGCCAGCCGATGGTGAACCCGGCCCAGCGGCCCAGCGCTCGGTCGGCGTAGGTGGAGAACGACCCGGAGGCCGGGTCGGCGGCGGCCATCTCGCCGAGCATCCGCATCACCAGGACGACCAGCAGCCCGGCCAGCGCGTAGGAGAGCAGGATGCCGGGTCCGGCGTCGGCGATGCCGGCCTTGGAGCCGACGAACAGGCCGGCGCCGATGACGCCGCCGATGGCGATCATGGACAGATGGCGGTTCTTGAGGCCTGCCTGGAGGCCGTCGCCGTCCTGCGCGGCCTCGGCGGCCCGGGGCGGCGGCTTCTGCGGCGGCTCCCCCGGCGTACGCGGGGTCTGCTGAGAACTCATGGGGCAGCCGGCTCCTCGTGGGGTCGTCTTTAACGAGCGTTCACATGTAAGAGCTCGTGCTGCCCACAACGGAAGAGACGAATCCGGATTGTTGCCCGCGCAACAGCGAACGGCGACGCAACGGGCAGCGGCCACCGCGTACGGTCACCGGCGTGACATACCGTGCCGCCTCGGCCGCCCTGCGCGGGGCCGCGCCCCGCGGGGATGACACACTCTCGGTATGCGCGTGTACCTCGGCTCCGACCATGCCGGTTACGAACTGAAGAACCACCTCGTCGAGTGGCTGAAGTCCGCGGGCCACGAGCCCGTCGACTGCGGCCCCCACCTCTTCGACGCCGAAGACGACTACCCTCCGTTCTGCCTCCGTGCCGCCGAACGCACGGTCGCCGACAGCGGCTCCCTCGGTGTCGTCATCGGCGGTTCCGGCAACGGCGAGCAGATGGCCGCCAACAAGGTCCCCGGCGCGCGCTGCGCCCTGGCCTGGTCCGCCGAGACCGCCGCGCTGGCCCGCGAGCACAACGACGCCAACCTCGTCAGCGTCGGCGCCCGGATGCACACCGCCGAGGAGGCCGTCTCCTTCGTCGAGACGTTCCTGAACACCTCCTTCTCGCAGGGCGAGCGCCACCGGCGCCGCATCGGCATGCTCGCCGACTACGAGCGCACCGGTGAGCTGCCCCCCATCCCCGCCCACCACCCGCAGGCC
>NZ_JASKYT010000705.1:0-1386 GCF_041028275.1 Streptomyces sp. PU-14G | reverse complement strand
GCGCGGGGAAGTCCGCCCGGGGGAGGGCGTCCGCGGGCCGGCTGGCCGACAATGGGCGCGTGCTGGAAATGACGCGTGAGGAGTTCGAAGAGCTGGTCGCCGAGGCGCTCGACCGGATACCGCCCGAACTGACCCGGCTCATGGACAACGTCGCGGTGTTCGTCGAGGACGAGCCCCCGGCGGACGACCCCGAGCTGCTCGGGCTGTACGAGGGCACGCCGCTGACCGAGCGCGGCGAGTGGTACGCGGGCGTCCTGCCGGACCGCATCACCGTCTACCGGGGACCCACCCTGCGGATGGTCGAACGGGACGACGGAGGGGGCCGGGAGGGCGTCGTGGAGGAGGTCGAAATCACGGTCGTGCACGAGATCGCCCACCACTTCGGTATCGACGACGAGAGGCTGCACGCACTGGGGTACGGCTGAGGCCGTGGAGGCCCACGTCGGCTGGGCCGAGCGACTGAGCGCCCCCGCCGGCCTGGCTGGCCCTGTCCCGTACGGTCCTGTCCCGTACGGTCCTGTCTGCTCGGCCCCGTCTGCCCGCCTGCCCGTCTGCCCGTCTGCCCGTCTGCCCGCCTGCCCGTCCGTCCGACCGCCCGCCTCGGCTCGACCGGTCGGCCGACCCGGCGGACGGCACGGACTTCTGCTCGGTGGTGAATGTCACTGCTCGGTGGTGGACGTCACCGACGTTGCGGCTCAGGTCGACGTGGCGGCTCGGGTCAGGGCCTGTGCCGGGAGGAACGTGGCGACTGGCCGGGAGGAACGTGGCCCTCGGGCGGAAGGGGCGCTGGGCCCCCACCGGGGGGAGCGCGGGTGTTGTGGCCAGGCGCCGGTCGGGCTGGGCGCGCGCCGTGCGGCCAGGACGTGCGCCGGGTGGCCCGGGTGGGCGCCCGGTGAGGCGGGCGGGCGCCGGGTGGTGCGCCGTGTGCGCTTCGGCGTGTGCGCGGTGAGGCGTGACCTATTGGGGTGACGGGGAGTTGAGCACGGCACCCGCCGAAACCCCCGCGCAGGAGGTCCCACCGTGCGCCGAACCCGTACCGCTGCCCGTACCAGCCATACCGCTTCTCCCACGGGCGGTGCGCACGCCGCCGGCCGCACCGCCCGCTCCACGACGGTCGGCGCGCTCATGCTCGCCGCGGTCTCCACGCTCAGTGGCTGTATGACGGTGCAGGGCGCCGACGACGTGGGCGAGGGAGGCGCGGCCCCCGTGGGGAGCCGCTCGGACGACCACGGTGGCGTGACCGAACCGGAGGGCGGTCTCGACGGCGCCGGATACCGCAAGGGCCGCGCCGCCGGGGAAGGCCGCGACGCCGGTGGCCGGGACGGGCGGGGTCACGGGCGGGACGGCGACGGTCGGCACGGCAAGCGGGAGAAGGACGACGAGCGG
>NZ_JASKYT010000704.1:0-1107 GCF_041028275.1 Streptomyces sp. PU-14G | reverse complement strand
CCTCCGGCATGGACGAGCGTGCACACTTGGCCTTAGCGTGCTCCTCGCGCCGCGCCGGGACGACCGACCCCGGCAGCCGGGACGCGGACCACCGCAGGCGGCGGTACGTGTCCTCGCGCGGCGGCGCAGAGCACTGAGACCTTCGCGGAGTGGGGCGAGACACGAGCGTGCAGGGGGACGACGCGGAGCTGACCGCTGCGGTACGCGCGGCGCAGGAGGGGGACGAGACCGCCTTCCGCACCGTCTACCGGGCCGTGCACCCGCGCCTTCTCGGCTACGTCCGCACCCTCGTACCCGACGCGGACGCCGAGGACGTCGCCTCCGAGGCGTGGCTCCAGATAGCCCGCGACCTCCCGCGGTTCGCGGGAGACGCCGACAGGTTCCGCGGCTGGGCCGCCCGCATCGCCCGCAACCGGGCACTCGACCACCTGCGGATGCGTGGCCGCAGGCCCGCCGTCGGCGGCGACGAGAGCGAACTGGCCGGACTGCCGGCCGGCGCCGACACCGCGGCCGAGGCCCTGGAGGCGTTGGGAACCAGCAGCACCATGGCGCTCATATCCCAACTCCCGCGCGACCAGGCGGAGGCCGTGGTGCTGCGCGTGGTGGTCGGACTGGACGCCAAGAGCACCGCGCAGGTGCTCGGCAAGCGCTCCGGCGCGGTGCGCACCGCCGCGCACCGCGGGCTGCGCAAGCTCGCCGAGCTGCTCGAGGACCACGCGCGCGACATCCCCGCAGGCGCGGCAGAGGACACCGGAGGCGGTGCGGACGCCGTCGGCGGCGGCTCCGTGCAGGGATCCGTCGGCGGCTCCGCGCAGGGACCCGTCGGCGACTCCGGCGGGCGCGGCCCCAAGCCCAGGCCAGGCGGCGGAGCCGCGAAGGGCAGGGCCCGTGGCATCGCCCGCGGTGTGACGCATAAAGCCACACGAACGCTGAGGGAAACGTGATGGCGGACGACCGGTACAGCTGGCTGGACGAAGAGACCGCGGAGCGTTTGCTGCGAGGTCTGCCGGTCGACCCACCGGACGGTGGGGGAAGCGAAGCGGGTTCGGCTGTGCGGCCCCGGCCCGGTGCCGCGCGGGCCACGGACACCGCCGGACCCTCCCACCC
>NZ_JASKYT010000703.1:0-929 GCF_041028275.1 Streptomyces sp. PU-14G | reverse complement strand
AAGTGGGCGGGCGGGGGCGGTTTCCTCCGCAGCCGTGCGGTGTGGCATCATGGTCGGCTGAACTCGACAGCCGCACAGGACCCCTCTCTCCTCCGGCTGACGCGTCCATCGGACACCCGGCGCCACAACCCCACGTGGCATCCCGACGCGTCCACCCACGTCAAGACCAGGAGACACCACACCCGTGGCAGTCAAGATCAAGCTGAAGCGTCTGGGCAAGATCCGTTCGCCTCACTACCGCATCATCGTCGCCGACTCCCGCACCCGCCGTGACGGCCGGGCCATCGAGGAGATCGGCCTGTACCACCCGGTGCAGAACCCCTCGCGCATCGAGATCAACTCGGAGCGCGTGCAGTACTGGCTCGGTGTCGGCGCCCAGCCGACCGAGCCCGTCGAGGCGATCCTCAAGGTCACCGGCGACTGGCAGAAGTACAAGGGTCTGCCCGCGCCGGAGCCGATGAAGGTCCCGGAGCCGAAGGCCGACAAGCGCGCCCTCTTCGAGGCCGCTGCCAAGGAGTCCTCCGACGAGCCGCAGGGTGAGGCCATCACCCCCAAGGCCAAGAAGAGCGACAAGGCCGAGAAGAAGGCGGACGCCGAGGCGTCGGCCGCCACCGAGTCGACCGAGGCCTGAGGATGCTCGAGGAGGCCCTCGAGCACCTGGTGAAGGGCATCGTCGACCACCCCGACGAGGTGGGGATCGCATCCCGCAACCTCCGTCGCGGACGCGTGCTGGAGGTCAGGGTGCACCCCGACGACCTCGGCAAGGTGATCGGCCGTAACGGTCGCACCGCGCGCGCTCTGCGCACCGTCGTGGGAGCTCTCGGCGGCCGTGGAATCCGCGTCGACCTCGTCGACGTGGACCAGGTCCGCTGAAGAGCGGTATGCAGCACCGGCACGGGCCGGGGATGGCGACCACGCCGTCCCCGGCC
>NZ_JASKYT010000702.1:0-1378 GCF_041028275.1 Streptomyces sp. PU-14G | reverse complement strand
CGCTGGCGCGGCCTGACCACCTACTACCACCGCGTGGACGGCAGGACGGGCTGGGACGCGACCCTGCTCGTGGACGCGGACCCCTCCCCGGTGACCAACACGGTGCCCGTCAGCGCGGCGGCCCCCTCCTACGCGCCGCCGGGCCAGACGCTGCTGGCCACCACCGCCGTCCACGAGGACGGCGGCGCGGGGCTGGGCGGCGCGGTGGCGTCACCCGGATGGCCGGGAAAGCGCCGCTACCGCTGTCCGGGGCCGCGCAGGCGGGCCGTGACGGCGTCCGCCGCCCGCTCCGCCGAGTCGAGCGTGCCCTGCAGCGAGCTGGTGGCCCGGTGGTCGCCGCACACCACGACGCCCCCGACCACGACCGGGCGGCGGAAGCGGTGCGGCGCGGTCATGGCGGGCAGCGCGCGGGGCACGGTGTAGGTGGCCACGTGGTCGAGATCGCCGCTCGCGGTGCCGTACAGCCGGGCGAGACGTGCGCGCACCCGCCCCTCGTCGCCCGCCGCGCCGCCGTCCTCGTGGACGGCGGTGGTGGCCAGCAGCGTCTGGCCCGGCGGCGCGTAGGAGGGGGCCGCCGCGCTGACGGGCACCGTGTTGGTCACCGGGGAGGGGTCCGCGTCCACGAGCAGGGTCGCGTCCCAGCCCGTCCTGCCGTCCACGCGGTGGTAGTAGGTGGTCAGGCCGCGCCAGCGCGGGGGCGTGAGAGCGGGGACGAGACGGGTCGCGCTCGCGGCGTCCGTGGCGACGACCACGGCACGCGCGGTGACCTGCCCCTGATCGGTCACGACCCGCCCCGGGCCGACCTCGCGCACCTCGGTGTGCAGCCGCACCGCTTCGCCGGGCAGCTGACGGGCGAGCTGTTCGGGGATCTCCTGCATACCGGCGTCCGGCACGCCGGCCTCGCCGCGCACGAACATGCGCAGCATCAGATCGGTGAACCGGCTGGAGGTCACCTGCGCGGGGTCGCACGTCAGCCCGGTGAAGAACGGGCGCAGCACCGTCTGGGTGAGCGCCCCGCCCATCCCGCGCCGCCGCCACGCGGCCACCGAGGGCACGTCCCGGCGGCGCAGCAGCACGCGGGACGGCAGGTAGGCGACGGCGGCGGCGTGCGCGGCCAGCGCCAGCTTCGCGACGGGGGAACCGATCGGCGCGGCCAGCGCCCTGGGCACCGCGCGCGGGTCGCGGCGCGGGTCACCCAGCTCCACCTGACGTCCGCCGGTGTGCACCTTCAGCGCCCTGTCGAACGCGCGCACGTCGAGCCGGCCGACGTCCAGGTGCCGGGCGAGCTGCGGGTAGGCGGTGTTGACCACCTGGAACCCGCGGTCCAGCAGGAAGCCGTCCACCGCGTCGGTGCGGATCCGCCCGCCCACCCCGTCGC
>NZ_JASKYT010000701.1:0-1211 GCF_041028275.1 Streptomyces sp. PU-14G | reverse complement strand
GAGTGGGGGGAGTCGGGGCTGAGCGGCATGGCCGCCACCGGTGCCTGGGCAAGCGCCAGCAGCGTCGCGGTGCCGAAGGTGACAGCCAGAGGAGCGCGGACAGCACGCATGGGGGGTCCTCTCGACGGTGCGGTTCCGCTCCCGTGGCGTCAACCGCCCAGGGCGCGGCCCGCATTGGGCGTGTGACCGGGCAGCCTGCCACACTTTCGAACACGTGCAAGGGGGACCACGTGTTCGCGACGGGGTGCTCCGCCCGCCCCGGCGGGCGTCCTGCGGCGTGCGCCGGCCCGTGATCCACGCGCCAGCATGCGCCGGCCCGTGTCCACGTGAGGGGACTCTGTTCGTCGATACGTTCACTTTCGCTCACGCGTCGGTCAATTCCGAAACGACGTCGGTCAATCTCTGCGCACTCCTGGCATGTTCCAGTGGAATTTGCCCGAACACGCGACCCCTGGCGTGTGCATGCGTAGCGTCAGCCTCACCGTCCGTGTCCGGGCGGTACCAGCCGTCGTTCGCGTGCCGTGCCGTGCCGTGCCGTGCCGTGCCGTGCCGTGCCGTGCCGTGCCGGGGAGGGGGTAACAGCGTGTCCGGAATCGACGCGTGCCTGCTCGAGGTGATGCGCTTACCCGGCGCGCGCAGTGCCGCCGTCGTCGACTGGATCAGCGGGCTGGCACTGGGAGTCGCGGGGGACCCGCCCGGCGGTGACCACGAGGCGACCGCCTGCGAGACGGCCGAACTGGCCCGCATGGTCGCCGAACACCGCTCGTTCGGACCGCTCGCCGCGCCCACCGCAACGACCCCGCGAGACCTCGGCGGCGTACCGGCCGTCGAGGACGTCATCGCGACGAACAGCGACAGCTACCACCTGCTGCGGTTCCTCACCGGCGCGCTCGAAGGCACCCTCTTCCTCCATCTGTGGCTCGCCCGTGACGAGGGAAACCTGGCACTGGCGCGCATCCGACTCGGGGAGACAGCGGATCGGATGGTGCTGTGATGCGGTACGCGGTCCCGCTGCCCGTCCCCGTCCTCCGCCCCGCGGCGGCACCGCTGCTGAGGATGCCGCCCGAGCCCTGGCAGCAGCATCCGTCCCGGCCCCGGTCGGTCCCGGCCCCCCCCCCCCCCCCCCCCCCCCCCCCCCCCCCCCCCCCCCCCCCCCCCCCCCCCCCCCCCCCCCCCCCCCCCCATCTGTGGCTCGCCCGTGACGAGGGAAA
>NZ_JASKYT010000700.1:0-1053 GCF_041028275.1 Streptomyces sp. PU-14G | reverse complement strand
GCTCCGGAAGCCGCGGGGGAGGGCTCAGCTCGCCATCAGGGACACCGCGTCGCCGTCGCTGAACGACAGCCGGCAGGTGTCGGCCCGGTAGGTGGCGAGGGAGACCGCCGCGGTGCGGCCGTCGACGAGGTAGCGCGTCGTGACGAGGAGCACCGGCGCGCCGGGCAGCCGGTCCAGACGGCGCGCGTCCTCGGCGCGTGCCGATCCGAGCTCGACGGTACGGTCCTGCCCTCCCAGCTCGCACTGGTGGAGCGCGCGCAGGACGGTGCGGGCGCGGGCCGTGGGGTGCGGCGTGCCGCCCGCGCCCTCGGCGCCTTCCGCGTCCGCGGGGACGGCGGGCACCGAGGCGGCGGGGACGTACAGGATCTCGGACGCCACCTGCTGGCCGCCGGTCATCCGGCTGCGCCGCACCGCGTGCACCAAGGTGTCGGCGCTCACGTCGAGCAGCCGCGCCACGGTCGAGGGGGCCGCCACGCAGGCGTGGTCCTCGGTGTGCCAGGCATCGCCGGGGGCGCCCGGCCAGGTGTGAGGGCCGCTCTCGGAGCCGACGTCCACGCCGACCCGGGGCGGCGCGACCGTCGTGCCGACGCCGCGGCGGCGCTGGAGGCGACCCTCCAGTTCAAGCTGCTCCAGCGCCTGTCGGAGCGTCGCGCGGGCGACGCCGAAGCGGGCGGCCAGCTCGCGTTCGTTCGGCAGGATCTCGCCGACGGCGAACTCGGAGTCGAGCGCTTCGGAGAGCACCGTCTTCAGGTGCCAGTACTTGGGCTCCGGCACCGTCTCCAGCTGCGTGGTCCCCACCCTTGCCTCCGCAATCCCCGTTCGCCCAGCGGGCGGTGTGGCGGTGTTTATGTGTCCTTGTTTTTTAAAGGCCCTTGCGTATGTCCCTGACCATAGGACGGCCCCCACCCTTGGTCAAGACCAATCGACGCGGGCGGCCGGCGGTGTGCGCGCCGCCTGGCGGGCTCTTGCGCAGCCACCGGAACGGCTGAAATGATCGATCATCGATCAAATGCGCTCGCTGCGTCGCCCAGCCCCCGGAGGAGCCCCATGCCC
>NZ_JASKYT010000070.1:0-22539 GCF_041028275.1 Streptomyces sp. PU-14G | reverse complement strand
GCGCCAGAGCGATACCCGAAAGCGTGAGCGGGCCGGGGCGCCGTGCCCCGGCCCGCTCACGCGAGGTGCTCGACGCGGCGCGCGTCAGTCGCGCGCCTCCGCCAGCAGCTTCTGGATCCGGGAGACGCCCTCCACCAGGTCGTCGTCGCCCAGCGCGTAGGAGAGCCGCAGATAGCCGGGGGTGCCGAACGCCTCGCCCGGGACGACCGCCACCTCCACCTCCTCCAGGATCAGCGCGGCCAGCTCGACCGAGGTGGCCGGGCGCTTGCCGCGGATCTCCTTGCCCAGCAGGGCCTTCACCGACGGGTAGGCGTAGAAGGCGCCCTCCGGCTCGGGGCAGACCACGCCGTCGATCTCGTTGAGCATCCGCACGATGGTGCGGCGGCGGCGGTCGAAGGCGGTGCGCATCTCGGCGACGGCCTCCAGGTCGCCGGAGACGGCGGCCAGCGCGGCGGCCTGCGAGACGTTGCTGACGTTGGAGGTGGCGTGCGACTGGAGGTTCGTCGCGGCCTTGACCACGTCCTGCGGGCCGACGACCCAGCCCACGCGCCAGCCCGTCATGGCGTACGTCTTGGCCACGCCGTTGACGATCACGCACTTGTCGCGCAGCTCGGGCACCACCACGGGCAGCGACGAGAACTCCGCGTCCCCGTAGACCAGGTGCTCGTAGATCTCGTCGGTCAGCACCCACAGCCCGTGCTCCAGCGCCCAGCGGCCGATCTCCTCGACCTGGGCGCGCGGGTAGACGGCGCCGGTCGGGTTGGACGGCGAGACGAACAGCACGACCTTCGTCTTCTCGGTGCGCGCGGCCTCCAACTGCTCGACGCTCACCCGGTATCCGGTCGTCTCGTCCGCGGTGACCTCGACCGGGACGCCGCCCGCCAGCCGGATCGACTCCGGGTAGGTCGTCCAGTACGGGGCGGGCACGATGACCTCGTCGCCCGGGTCGAGCAGCGCGGCGAACGCCTGGTAGATCGCCTGCTTGCCGCCGTTGGTGACCAGGACCTGCGACGCCTCGATCCGGTACCCGGAGTCGCGGAGCGTCTTGTCGGCGATGGCGGACTTCAGTTCGGGGAGTCCGCCCGCGGGGGAGTAGCGGTGGTTCTTCGGGTCGCGCGCGGCGGCCACGGCGGCCTCGACGATGTAGTCGGGCGTGGGGAAGTCGGGCTCGCCGGCGCCGAACCCGATCACCGGGCGCCCGGCGGCCTTCAGCGCCTTGGCCTTGGCGTCCACGGCCAGCGTGGCCGACTCGGAGATCGCGCTGATACGCGCCGACAGGCGGCGCTC
The DNA here is from genome assembly GCF_041028275.1 of Streptomyces sp. PU-14G. Classification (NCBI taxonomy): domain Bacteria; kingdom Bacillati; phylum Actinomycetota; class Actinomycetes; order Kitasatosporales; family Streptomycetaceae; genus Streptomyces; species Streptomyces sp. PU-14G. Next base: position 21,252 of record NZ_JASKYT010000070.1, on the reverse strand, counting down.
GGACGGTGGCTGTGCAGGGGGAGTCGCTGCGGTCATACAGGGCATGTTCCCAGACCCGCCGGGCCCGCGGCACAGGGGTTTGGCGGCGGAACCAGCGGCTCACGCCGACGGCGGGGCGGATCGTGTTCGACGCCGGGACGCTGAGCACGTACACTCACACGTCGTTGGCCTTCGACCTTTCGATCACAGCGCGTTGTCGGTACACACGCCGTGCGACCGTGTGGATGCGGTAGGTTGAGGGAAACAGCAAAGGGTCGTAGCTCAATTGGTAGAGCACTGGTCTCCAAAACCAGCGGTTGGGGGTTCGAGTCCCTCCGGCCCTGCTACACACACGTCGCCAAGGTGTGTGCGTGCGTACGTGTTGCAGCGACTGAATGCACTGACATTGCACCGCCGTGCGGCCGGGCCGGACGCCGCAGGGCAACGACCCGGATCAGGTGAGGACGAGTGACGGAGATCACGGATACCACCGAGGTCCCCGAGCCCGGAGGGTCGTCCGAGGGCAAGAAGCCCCGTAAGGGCGGAAAGCGGGCGAAGAAGGGGCCTCTGGCCCGCCTCGCCCTCTTCTACCGGCAGATCGTCGCGGAGCTTCGCAAGGTCGTCTGGCCGACGCGGCAGCAGCTCTCCACGTACACGAGCGTGGTGATCGTCTTTGTCGTCATCATCATCGCCCTGGTGTTCGTGATTGACTATGGGCTGACCGAAGTCATGAAACACGTCTTCGGCTGACCACCCGCGCGAAGCCCCCTCCGCGGGGCTTTCCGCATGTTCGACCCCTTGAAGTCAGGAAGAAGCAGCCACCGTGTCTGAGCCGAACATGAACGATGCCGTCGAGCCCGAAGCGGGTGACGACACGGCGCGCGACATCGTCGAGGCGGCGGACAGCAGCGTCGACCGGGCGGAAGCCGCCGAGGCCGCTGCCGGTGAGCCCGCCGAGGAGGCCGCCGTCCGGCGCGAGGACGACGGCGCGGCCGTGAGCGCCGACGACGAGACCGCGGCTGAGGACGAGACCGCGGCGGAGGCCGCCGGGGACGTCGCCGCCGAGGGCGCCGAAGCTTCCGAGGACGCCGAAGCGGCCGAGGACGAGGCCGCCGCGGGCCAGGAGGCTGCCGAGGCCGCCGCGGAGGAGAGCGTCGACCCGGTCGCCCAGCTCCGCGAGGAGCTGCGCTTCCTGCCGGGTGACTGGTACGTCATCCACACCTACGCGGGCTACGAGAAGCGCGTGAAGGCCAACCTGGAGCAGCGCGCCGTCTCGCTGAACGTCGAGGACTTCATCTACCAGGCCGAGGTGCCCGAGGAAGAGATCGTCCAGATCAAGAACGGCGAGCGGAAGAACGTCCGGCAGAACAAGCTGCCCGGCTACGTGCTCGTCCGGATGGATCTGACGAACGAGTCCTGGGGCGTCGTGCGCAACACCCCGGGTGTCACCGGCTTCGTCGGCAACGCCTACGACCCCTACCCGCTCACCCTCGACGAGATCGTCAAGATGCTCGCCCCCGAGGCCGAGGAGAAGGCCGCCAAGGCCGCCGCGGCCGACGAGGAGGGCAAGCCCGCGGGCACGCCGGGCCGCAAGGTCGAGGTCCAGGTGCTCGACTTCGAGGTGGGCGACTCGGTCACCGTCACCGACGGCCCGTTCGCCACCCTGCAGGCGACGATCAACGAGATCAACGCCGACTCGAAGAAGGTCAAGGGCCTCGTCGAGATCTTCGGCCGCGAGACCCCGGTCGAGCTGAGCTTCGACCAGATCCAGAAGAACTGACCGTCGGCCCGCCTCGCGGGCCGGTGGAAAAACCAGCTTCCGGACAGGTCAGGAAGGGCGCTCAAGCCCTTCCTGACCTGCTCGGTTTCGAGCCGCGGAACGGTACCGGCTATCGTTGTGCGGTATGCCTCCGCCCGGGTGAAGGGCGGAGGGATGAATCACTCTCACCAGGACCCGGAGAGAAGCATGCCTCCCAAGAAGAAGAAGGTCGCGGGGCTGATCAAGCTCCAGATCCAGGCCGGCGCCGCCAACCCGGCTCCGCCGGTCGGCCCGGCGCTGGGTCAGCACGGCGTCAACATCATGGAGTTCTGCAAGGCGTACAACGCCGCGACCGAGTCGCAGCGCGGCTGGGTCATCCCGGTGGAGATCACGGTCTACGAGGACCGCTCCTTCACCTTCATCACCAAGACCCCGCCGGCCGCGAAGATGATCCTCAAGGCCGCGGGCGTGGAGAAGGGCTCCGGCACTCCGCACACCACCAAGGTCGCCAAGATCACCCGCGACCAGGTGCGCGAGATCGCCACCACCAAGATGCCCGACCTCAACGCCAACGACCTGGACCAGGCGGAGAAGATCATCGCCGGTACCGCCCGTTCCATGGGCGTTACGGTCGAGGGCTGACCCCCACCCTTTCCTCCCCGTGGCAGGGCCAGGCGCTGGCCCGCACCACGACTCCATACCGTCAGGAGCAGCAGTGAAGCGCAGCAAGACCCTCCGCGCGGCGGACGAGAAGATCGACAGGACGCGCCAGTACGCGCCCCTGGAGGCGGTCCGTCTCGCCAAGGAGACCTCCACCCAGAAGTTCGACGCGACCGTCGAGGTCGCCATGCGCCTGGGCGTCGACCCGCGCAAGGCCGACCAGATGGTCCGCGGCACCGTCAACCTCCCGCACGGCACCGGTAAGACCGCCCGGGTCCTGGTCTTCGCGACCGGCGACCGTGCTGCGGCGGCGGAGGCCGCGGGTGCCGACATCGTCGGCTCCGACGAACTGATCGAGGAGGTCGCCGGCGGCCGGCTCGACTTCGACGCCGTCGTCGCGACCCCGGACCTGATGGGCAAGGTCGGCCGCCTCGGCCGCGTGCTCGGTCCGCGTGGTCTGATGCCGAACCCGAAGACCGGCACCGTCACCCCGGATGTCGCCAAGGCCGTCACCGACATCAAGGGCGGCAAGATCGAGTTCCGCGTCGACAAGCACGCCAACCTGCACTTCATCATCGGCAAGGCGTCCTTCGGCGAGCAGCAGCTCGTGGAGAACTACGCCGCTGCCCTGGAGGAGATCAGCAGGCTGAAGCCCGCGGCGGCGAAGGGCCGGTACATCAAGAAGGCCTCCTTCACCACCACGATGGGCCCGGGCATCCCGGTCGACCCGAACCGCACCCGCAACCTCCTCGTCGAGGAGGACCCGGCCGCGGTCTGATCCACGGCCGGCCCGCAGGCGCCGCAGCACAGGCCGGTGCCCGCCCCTCACCACAGGGGCGGGCACCGGCCTTCGCCGTTGCCCGGCCGCCCCGCGGCCCGGCCGCCCCGTTGCCCGGCCGCTCCGCAGCCCGGGCGCCCCGTTGCCCGGGCGCCCCGAGGTCCGGCCGCTCCGCGGCCCGGGCGCCCCGAGGTCCGGCCGCCCCGCTGCCCCGCCGCCCCGCGGTCCGGTGAGCTGAGGGGCGGAACCCGTCCCGCCACCCCGGCCGTCTCTGCCGTTGCATAAGGTTCCGGTAAAGAGCGGGCCCCAGGGGCCCGCGCACAGACGAACAGGGGGAGTTCCATGCGCAGCACGCGGATAGCGGCCGTGGCGGCGGGCGTCGCATTGATGACGGGCCTGACGGCCTGCGGCAGCGAGAAGGCCGGTGGTGGGGGCGGGGACGACGCGAAGGGCGGCGGCTCGGCTGTGCAGGGCGCCCTGGCGGCGCTGAAGAAGGCCTCGACGGCCACCGAGAAGCAGAACTCCGCGAAGGCCAGCGGGGTGCAGAAGCAGAGCGCTGTGCCGGGGAAGACGCTGGAGGTCAAGACGGAGGGCGCCTTTGACTGGTCCTCCGGCGGCATTCAGGGCGAGGCGCAGGTGACCGTCGCCGGACAGCAGTCCGAGGTCCGGTACCTGTCCGACGGGATGTACATGAAGTCGGCGAAGCAGACCGGCGGCAAGCCGTGGTCGAAGATCGACTACGACGAGCTCGCCAAGCAGGGCCCCTCCGGCGCGCTGATGAAGGACCAGGCGCAGAACAACAACCCGGCCCGCTCCGTGCAGCTGCTGCTGGCGAGCGGCAAGGTCAAGGCCATGGGCGAGGAGACCGTGCGCGGCAAGAAGACCACGCACTACACCGGCACTCTCACCCTCTCCGAGTTGGTGCGGATGCAGTCCAAGGACCTGTCGGAGTCGGACAAGAAGGCGCTGGAGAAGCAGTTCAAGCAGGCCGGCCTGGAGAAGGAGAAGATCGATCTGTGGATCGATGAGGACGACCTGCTGGTCAAGAAGCGCGAGGTGGCCAAGACCGCGAAGGGCACCGGGTCCGACGGCACGGTCTACTACTCGGACTACGGCACCGAGGTCGACGTCCAGGCTCCGCCGGCCTCCCAGGTGAGCAGCCAGGGACCGGGCGCGGGCGCGGCCCGCAGCTGACGGGAAACCGCCGCAGAGGCCCGCGGGCCCGGGAGGCCGGATTTGGTGCTCCCGGGCCCGTTCGCGTACTCTCGTGGCGAAGCCAAAGACCGCTGGTCGTCGTCGTGCGCGCTCAGAGCGCCGATGGCCGAAGGATCCGCTCGCTGCGGACGGCCCGCGCAGGTGAGATGAGGAACACACTCCCGACGTGCCGTGTGCCTGTCGGTCGAGTCGACGCCCCATGCGCCTGCGCTGGGGCGTTTGTCGTGTTCAGCCCCTTCCGAGCGGTCCTCATCACCGGAAGGAGGCCGAGGCTCATGGCGAGGGAACAGGTCGCGCCTGACAAGATCGCAGCCGTCGACGAGATCACGAACAAGTTCCGTGACTCGAACGCCGCTGTGGTCACCGCGTACACCGGACTCTCCGTGGCCCAGCTCAAGCAGCTGCGCCGTGCGCTCGGTGACAACGCTCAGTACCGTGTGGTGAAGAACACGCTGACCAAGATCGCGGCCAACGAGGCCGGGATCAACGAGCTGGACGAGTTCCTGACGGGCTCTTCGGCTGTCGCCTTCGTGACCGGTGACCCGGTCGAGGCGGCGAAGGGTCTTCGTGACTTCGCCAAGGAGAACCCCGCCCTCGTGATCAAGGGCGGCATCGTCGACGGTGCCCTGTACGCCGCCGACGACCTGAACAAGCTCGCGGACGTCGAGTCCCGCGAGGTGCTGCTCGCCAAGCTGGCCGGTGGCATGAAGGCGTCCATGGCCAAGGCCGCGGCGACCTTCCAGGCCCCGCTCTCGAAGTTCGTCCGTACCGCGGACGCGCTTCGCAGCAAGGTCGAAGAGCAGGGCGGTGCCGACACCACGGCTCCCGCCGAGGCCGAGGCCGAGTAATCCGTACCGCCCCCGACGGGGGCACCGGAGACGCTCCGCACTCGGTCGCAGCGGGCCGTAAGCCCGCCGACATATCGATACGGCACCAGCCGACTAAGTGGAAGGACCCGCAACCATGGCGAAGCTCAGCCAGGACGAACTGCTCGCCCAGTTCGAGGAGATGACCCTCATCGAGCTCTCGGACTTCGTGAAGAAGTTCGAGGAGAAGTTCGACGTCGAGGCCGCCGCCCCGGCCGCCGCCGTCGTGCAGGCCCCGGCGCAGGGTGGTGGCGGCGAGGCCGCCGCCGAGGAGCAGGACGAGTTCGACGTCATCCTGACCGGTGCCGGCGACAAGAAGATCCAGGTCATCAAGGTCGTGCGTGAGCTGACCTCGCTGGGTCTGAAGGAGGCCAAGGAGCTCGTGGACGGCACCCCGAAGCCGGTCCTCGAGAAGGTCGCCAAGGACGCCGCCGACAAGGCCAAGGAGTCCCTCGAGGGCGCAGGCGCCTCGGTCGAGGTCAAGTGACCCACGGCTCGGCGCGCCTGGGGCGCGGCGAGTCATCGCGGTACACGGTCCGCCACCCTGCGGGGGGAGCGGGCAAACGGAGGGCGATCACCCAGACGGGTGGTCGCCCTTCGGCGTTGCCGGACGGTCGCACCGTGTGCCGGTGGTGGCGGGTATGGTGATCTTCGTTGCTCCTGGGGGCCTTGACGAACGGCACGCAGCGCGCAATTCTCGGGACGCGTCGTCACACTGATCCGGTTTCCGAGGCATGGATCGAGGACGAAGCGGGAAGTGTTGCGGCAGGCACGCAGCACCGCAGCCGAGCAGATCCGTCCCGGCGAATCGAGGCCGCCGGGGGCGGGGGCGGAACGAGAAGAACAATCAACAGGAGGTGGAGACCGGGGCGTGAGCCGGTTTCCTGTCATCCGTATTGGACATCAGTGGGTCATGTGGCTACACTGACCCTTTGCGCTGCCTATTAGCTGCCCCCTGCCCGTCACCAGGGGTGCCGGTATGCGTGTAGAGAGTCCGAGCCCTCGGAAGGACCCCCTCTTGGCCGCCTCGCGCACTGCCTCGACTGCCAATTCGAACAACGGCGCCAGCACTGCCCCGCTGCGTATCTCTTTTGCGAAGATCAAGGAACCGCTGGAGGTTCCGAACCTTCTCGCGCTCCAGACCGAGAGCTTCGACTGGCTGCTCGGCAACGACGCCTGGAAGGGACGCGTCGAGGCTGCGCTGGACAGTGGACAGGATGTTCCCACCAAGTCCGGTCTGGAGGAGATCTTCGAGGAGATCTCCCCGATCGAGGACTTCTCCGGGTCGATGTCGCTGACGTTCCGCGACCACCGCTTCGAGCCCCCGAAGAACTCCATCGACGAGTGCAAGGAGCGCGACTTCACCTACGCCGCGCCGCTCTTCGTCACGGCGGAGTTCACCAACAACGAAACCGGTGAGATCAAGTCCCAGACGGTCTTCATGGGCGACTTCCCGCTCATGACCGACAAGGGCACCTTCGTGATCAACGGCACCGAGCGTGTCGTCGTCACGCAGCTCGTCCGCTCGCCGGGCGCCTACTTCGACAGCTCCATCGACAAGACGTCCGACAAGGACATCTACTCCGCCAAGATCATCCCGTCCCGGGGTGCCTGGCTGGAGATGGAGGTCGACAAGCGCGACATGGTCGGTGTGCGCATCGACCGCAAGCGCAAGCAGTCCGTCACCGTGCTGCTCAAGGCGCTCGGGTGGACGAACGAGCAGATTCTTGAGGAGTTCGGCCAGTACGAGTCGATGCGCGCCACCCTGGAGAAGGACCACACCCAGGGTCAGGACGACGCGCTGCTCGACATCTACCGCAAGCTGCGCCCGGGCGAGCCGCCGACGCGCGAGGCCGCGCAGACGCTGCTGGAGAACCTCTACTTCAACCCGAAGCGCTACGACCTGGCCAAGGTCGGCCGGTACAAGATCAACAAGAAGCTCGGTGGCGAGGAGCCGCTGAACTCCGGCGTGCTGACCAGCGCCGACATCATCGCCACGATCAAGTACCTGGTGAAGCTGCACGCCGGTGAGACCGAGTCGACCTCCGCCGAGGGCGACACGATCATCATCGAGACCGACGACATCGACCACTTCGGCAACCGCCGTCTGCGCAACGTCGGCGAGCTGATCCAAAACCAGGTCCGTACCGGTCTCGCCCGTATGGAGCGCGTCGTCCGCGAGCGGATGACCACGCAGGACGTCGAGGCGATCACGCCGCAGACGCTGATCAACATCCGGCCGGTCGTCGCCTCCATCAAGGAGTTCTTCGGCACCAGCCAGCTCTCGCAGTTCATGGACCAGACGAACCCGATCTCGGGTCTCACCCACAAGCGCCGCCTCAACGCGCTGGGTCCGGGTGGTCTGAGCCGTGAGCGGGCCGGCTTCGAGGTCCGTGACGTGCACCCCTCGCACTACGGCCGGATGTGCCCGATCGAGACGCCGGAAGGCCCGAACATCGGTCTGATCGGCTCGCTCGCCTCCTACGGCCGCGTGAACGCGTTCGGTTTCGTCGAGACGCCGTACCGCAAGGTGGTCGACGGTGTCGTCAGCGACGAGGTGCACTACCTCACCGCCGACGAGGAGGACCGCTTCGTGATCGCCCAGGCGAACGCACCCCTCAGCGAGGAGATGCGCTTCGCCGAGGACCGGGTGCTCGTCCGCCGCCGTGGCGGCGAGGTCGACCTGATCCCGGGCGACGACGTGGACTACATGGACGTCTCGCCGCGCCAGATGGTGTCGGTCGCGACCGCCATGATCCCCTTCCTGGAGCACGACGACGCCAACCGCGCCCTGATGGGCTCGAACATGATGCGGCAGGCCGTGCCGCTCATCAAGGCCGAGTCGCCGCTGGTGGGCACCGGCATGGAGTACCGCTGCGCGGTCGACGCCGGCGACGTCATCAAGGCCGAGAAGGACGGTGTCGTCCAGGAGGTCTCCGCCGACTACGTCACGGTGGCCAACGACGACGGCACCTACACCACCTACCGCGTCGCCAAGTTCACCCGCTCCAACCAGGGCACCTCCTTCAACCAGAAGGTGCTGGTGGACGAGGGCGCCCGCGTCATCGAGGGCCAGGTGCTGGCCGACGGCCCGTCCACCGACGAGGGTGAGATGGCGCTCGGCAAGAACCTGCTCGTGGCGTTCATGCCGTGGGAGGGCTACAACTACGAGGACGCGATCATCCTCAGCCAGCGTCTGGTGCAGGACGACGTCCTCTCCTCGATCCACATCGAGGAGCACGAGGTCGACGCCCGTGACACCAAGCTGGGCCCCGAGGAGATCACCCGGGACATCCCGAACGTCTCCGAGGAGGTCCTGGCCGACCTCGACGAGCGCGGCATCATCCGCATCGGTGCCGAGGTCGAGGCGGGCGACATCCTGGTCGGCAAGGTCACCCCGAAGGGCGAGACCGAGCTGACCCCCGAGGAGCGGCTGCTGCGCGCGATCTTCGGTGAGAAGGCGCGCGAGGTCCGCGACACCTCGCTGAAGGTGCCGCACGGCGAGACCGGCAAGGTCATCGGCGTCCGCGTCTTCGACCGCGAGGAGGGCGACGAGCTGCCGCCGGGCGTCAACCAGCTGGTGCGCGTCTACGTCGCGCAGAAGCGCAAGATCACCGACGGTGACAAGCTCGCGGGCCGGCACGGCAACAAGGGCGTCATCTCCAAGATCCTGCCGGTCGAGGACATGCCGTTCCTGGAGGACGGCACCCCGGTCGACATCATCCTCAACCCGCTGGGTGTCCCCTCCCGGATGAACCCGGGCCAGGTCCTGGAGATCCACCTCGGCTGGCTGGCCTCCCAGGGCTGGAAGGTCGAGGGCTCCGAGGAGTGGATGGAGCGTCTGAAGGCGATCGGCGCGGACGAGGTGGCGCCGAAGACCAACGTGGCGACGCCGGTCTTCGACGGTGCCCGCGAGGACGAGATCGCCGGTCTGTTCGAGTCCACGATGCCCAACCGCGACGGTGACCGCATGGTCCAGCCGTCCGGCAAGGCGCAGCTGTTCGACGGCCGCTCCGGGGAGCCGTTCCCGGACCCGATCTCCGTCGGCTACATGTACATCCTCAAGCTGCACCACCTGGTCGACGACAAGCTGCACGCCCGCTCGACCGGCCCGTACAGCATGATCACCCAGCAGCCGCTGGGTGGTAAGGCCCAGTTCGGTGGCCAGCGCTTCGGTGAGATGGAGGTGTGGGCTCTGGAGGCGTACGGCGCCGCGTACGCGCTGCAGGAGCTGCTCACCATCAAGTCCGACGACGTGACCGGACGTGTGAAGGTCTACGAGGCCATCGTCAAGGGCGAGAACATCCCCGAGCCGGGTATCCCCGAGTCCTTCAAGGTGCTCATCAAGGAGATGCAGTCGCTCTGCCTCAACGTCGAGGTGCTGTCCTCGGACGGCATGTCGATCGAGATGCGCGACACCGACGAGGACGTCTTCCGCGCGGCGGAGGAGCTCGGAATCGACCTGTCCCGGCGCGAGCCGAGCAGCGTCGAAGAGGTCTGACGGAGTCGGCCGGGGCGCCCGCCCGCGTCCCGGCCCTCCCCGCGACCCCGTTCAGACCATGAACCTGCCCCTGTACCGCCGCGGCGGGGGGCACGACCCTGAGAGGGATTGACGAGAGTGCTCGACGTCAACTTCTTCGACGAACTGCGAATCGGCCTGGCCACCGCTGACGACATCCGTCAGTGGTCGCACGGCGAGGTCAAGAAGCCGGAGACCATCAACTACCGCACCCTCAAGCCCGAGAAGGACGGACTCTTCTGCGAGAAGATCTTCGGTCCGACCCGGGACTGGGAGTGCTACTGCGGGAAGTACAAGCGCGTCCGCTTCAAGGGCATCATCTGTGAGCGCTGCGGCGTCGAGGTGACCCGCGCCAAGGTGCGCCGTGAGCGGATGGGTCACATCGAGCTGGCGGCGCCCGTCACGCACATCTGGTACTTCAAGGGCGTGCCGTCCCGCCTGGGCTACCTGCTCGACCTGGCGCCCAAGGACCTGGAGAAGGTCATCTACTTCGCGGCGTACATGATCACGTACGTCGACGAGGAGCGCCGCACCCGCGACCTGCCCTCCCTGGAGGCGCACGTCGGCGTGGAGCGCCAGCAGATCGAGCAGCGCCGCGACGCGGACCTCGAGGCCCGCGCCAAGAAGCAGGAAGGCGACCTGGCCGAGCTGGAGGCCGAGGGCGCCAAGGCGGACGTGCGCCGCAAGGTGCGCGAGGGCGCCGAGCGCGAGATGAAGCAGATCCGCGACCGCGCCCAGCGCGAGATCGACCGCCTGGACGAGGTGTGGTCCCGCTTCAAGAACCTGAAGGTCCAGGACCTGGAGGGCGACGAGCTGCTCTACCGCGAGCTGCGCGACCGCTTCGGGACCTACTTCGACGGCTCCATGGGCGCCGCTGCCCTGCAGAAGCGCCTGGAGACGTTCGACCTGGACGAGGAGGCGGAGAAGCTCCGTGAGGTGATCCGCACCGGCAAGGGCCAGAAGAAGACCCGTGCCCTGAAGCGGCTCAAGGTCGTCTCCGCGTTCCTGCAGACCAGCAACAGCCCCAAGGGCATGGTGCTGGACTGCGTGCCGGTCATCCCGCCGGACCTGCGTCCGATGGTGCAGCTGGACGGTGGCCGCTTCGCGACCTCCGACCTGAACGACCTGTACCGCCGCGTCATCAACCGCAACAACCGGCTGAAGCGTCTGCTCGACCTCGGTGCGCCCGAGATCATCGTGAACAACGAGAAGCGGATGCTCCAGGAGGCCGTCGACGCGCTGTTCGACAACGGCCGGCGCGGCCGTCCGGTCACCGGGCCCGGCAACCGTCCGCTCAAGTCGCTGTCCGACATGCTCAAGGGCAAGCAGGGCCGCTTCCGGCAGAACCTGCTCGGCAAGCGTGTCGACTACTCGGCGCGTTCGGTCATCGTCGTCGGCCCGCAGCTCAAGCTGCACCAGTGCGGTCTGCCCAAGGCGATGGCGCTGGAGCTGTTCAAGCCGTTCGTGATGAAGCGCCTGGTCGACCTGAACCACGCGCAGAACATCAAGAGCGCCAAGCGGATGGTCGAGCGCGGTCGCACGGTCGTCTACGACGTGCTGGAAGAGGTCATCGCCGAGCACCCGGTGCTGCTGAACCGTGCGCCGACGCTGCACCGCCTGGGCATCCAGGCCTTCGAGCCGCAGCTGGTCGAGGGCAAGGCCATTCAGATCCACCCGCTCGTGTGCACCGCGTTCAACGCGGACTTCGACGGTGACCAGATGGCCGTGCACCTGCCGCTGTCCGCGGAGGCGCAGGCCGAGGCCCGCATCCTGATGCTGTCCTCGAACAACATCCTCAAGCCGGCCGACGGCCGTCCCGTGACGATGCCGACGCAGGACATGGTCCTGGGTCTGTTCTTCCTCACCACGGACGAGGAGCAGCGCGTCACCAAGGGCGACGGGCGGTCGTTCAACTCCACCGCGGAAGCGGTCATGGCGTTCGACGCCGGGGAGCTGTCGCTCCAGGCGAAGATCGACATCCGGTTCCCGGTCGGCACCACGCCGCCGCTGGGCTGGACCCCGCCGGTGCCCGAGGAGGGCGCCGAGGGCGAGTTCGCCGCCGAGTGGCAGCCGGGTGACCCGTTCCGGCTGCACACCACCCTGGGCCGTGCGCTCTTCAACGAGCTGCTGCCCGAGGAGTACCCGTACGTCGAGTACACGGTGGGCAAGAAGCAGCTCTCCCAGATCGTCAACGACCTGGCCGAGCGCTACCCGAAGGTGACCGTCGCCGCGGCGCTGGACAACCTGAAGTCGGCCGGTTACTTCTGGGCGACCCGCTCGGGTGTGACGATCGCGATCTCGGACGTCGTCGTCCCGGACGCCAAGCCGGAGATCATCGCCGGTTACGAGGCGCAGGACGAGAAGGTCCAGAAGCAGTACGAGCGCGGTCTGATCACCAAGGACGAGCGCACGCAGGAGCTCATCGCGATCTGGACCAAGGCGACGAACGACGTCTCCGAGGCGATGAACGAGAACTTCCCGAAGACGAACCCGATCTTCATGATGGTGGACTCGGGCGCCCGAGGGAACATGATGCAGATGCGTCAGATCGCCGGTATGCGCGGTCTGGTGTCGAACGCGAAGAACGAGACCATCCCGCGGCCCATCAAGGCGTCGTTCCGTGAGGGTCTCTCCGTGCTGGAGTACTTCATCTCCACGCACGGTGCCCGCAAGGGTCTCGCCGACACCGCCCTGCGTACCGCGGACTCGGGTTACCTCACCCGTCGTCTGGTCGACGTCTCCCAGGACGTGATCATCCGCGAGGAGGACTGCGGCACCGAGCGCGGCCTCAAGCTGTCGATCGCCTCCAAGGGCTCCGACGGCGTGCTGCGCAAGGCCGAGGACGCCGAGACCAGCGTGTACGCGCGCTGCCTCGCCGAGGACATCGTCGTCGACGGCATGGTGCTGGCCCCGGCCGGCACCGACCTGGGCGACGTGCTCATCGACGAGCTGGTCCGGCACGGTGTGGAGACCGTCAAGACGCGGTCCATCCTCACCTGCGAGTCCCAGGTGGGCACCTGCGCCATGTGCTACGGCCGCTCGCTGGCCACCGGCAAGCTGGTGGACATCGGCGAGGCCGTCGGCATCATCGCCGCCCAGTCCATCGGTGAGCCCGGCACCCAGCTGACGATGCGTACCTTCCACACCGGTGGTGTGGCGGGTGACGACATCACGCAGGGTCTGCCGCGTGTCGTCGAGCTGTTCGAGGCCCGTACGCCCAAGGGCGTGGCGCCGATCTCCGAGTCGGCGGGCCGCTGCCGCATCGAGGAGACGGAGAAGACCAAGAAGGTCGTCGTCACCCCGGACGACGGCTCGGACGAGACCTCCTACAGCGTCTCCAAGCGCGCCCGCCTGCTGGTGGGCGAGGGCGACCACGTCTCCGTCGGCCAGAAGCTGACCGTCGGTACGGAGAACCCGCACGACGTGCTCCGTATCCTCGGCCAGCGCGCGGTGCAGGTGCACCTGGTGGGCGAGGTCCAGAAGGTCTACAACTCGCAGGGTGTGTCGATCCACGACAAGCACATCGAGATCATCATCCGGCAGATGCTGCGCCGTGTGACGATCATCGAGTCCGGCGACGCCGAGCTGCTGCCCGGCGAGCTGGTGGAGCGCACCAAGTTCGAGGGCGAGAACCGGCGCGTGGTCCAGGAGGGCGGCTCCCCGGCCTCCGGCCGTCCGCAGCTGATGGGCATCACCAAGGCCTCGCTGGCCACGGAGTCCTGGCTGTCGGCGGCGTCCTTCCAGGAGACGACCAGGGTCCTGACCGACGCGGCGATCAACGCCAAGTCGGACTCCCTGATCGGCCTCAAGGAGAACGTCATCATCGGTAAGCTCATCCCGGCCGGTACGGGCCTGTCCCGCTACCGCAACATCCGGGTCGAGCCGACCGAGGAGGCGAAGGCCGCGATGTACTCGGCCGTCGGTTACGACGACATCGACTACTCGCCCTTCGGCACCGGTTCGGGCCAGGCGGTCCCGCTGGAGGACTACGACTACGGTCCGTACAACGCGTAAGGCGCGGGCCGGCTGGTGAAGCCGGCCGAGCGGGCGCACACGGGGCGGTCACCGGGGACGGTGGCCGCCCCGTCGCGTATCCGAGTGCGGGGTGAACCGGTCGCAGGCGGCCGGCGTCATGGATGATGGAGGGACTGCAAGCGAGCTGGGAGGTGGGGGCCAGTGGCGTTCGGACCGTGGAATCCCGAGGGCGTGCCGAGCCGGGGGGAGCAGCAGGTGGGTGCGATGCGCGCGTCGCACACGGACCGGGAACGGGCGATCGACGTCCTGAAGGCCGGGTTCAGCGAGGGCCGACTGGGCCAGGCCGAGTACGAGCAGCGGCTGACGAGGGCCTCGCAGGCGCAGACGTACGCCGAGTTGCAGATGCTGCTGGCGGATCTGCCGCAGGGGCCCGTCCCGATGCCGCCCGCGCCGCAGCCGCCCCCGGCGTACCAGCCGGTGCCGCGCACCTTCCTGCCGGCGCCGCCGCCACCGAGGACGAACGGCATGGCCATCGGGGCGTTGGTGTGCGGCATCCTCACCCCGATGTACGGGATCACGGCTCTGCCCGCGGTGATCCTGGGGCACCTGGCAAAGGCGCAGATCCGCAGGTCGGGGGAGGAGGGCTCCGGTTTCGCGACGGCGGGCCTGGTGCTGGGCTGGCTGGCCATCGGGTTCACCCTGGCGATCATCCTGGCGGTGGTGGCCTCGGTCTGAGGCCCGCCCGCAGTCCTTGGGCGGGTCGGCTCGGCACGCGGGGCGGGGCGTTTGCCGAGGCGCTCTTCTTCTCGCAGGTCGGGGAGGCTATGGTGGCCGGTCGCTGTTGTTTTGACCCAGGCCGGTGAGGTAGGTACCCTCGTTCTCTGTGCCTGGGGTGTCCCCTGCGCAGTTGTCCTCCGCGAGAGCGGGCCAGGGCCGCGCGGCCGGTGACACCGGGATCTGCATGCTTCTCACCACGGAGAAGTCTTCCGCCCTCAGCGGATATCTGCAGTCTTCGACACACCCGACCTCGTGGGTCGGGGTGTGGCCCAGGTTAGCTTTATCGAGATCGGCACACAGAAACCGGAGAAACGGTGCCTACGATCCAGCAGCTGGTCCGGAAGGGCCGGCAGGACAAGGTCGAGAAGAACAAGACGCCCGCGCTCGAGGGTTCGCCCCAGCGCCGTGGCGTCTGCACGCGCGTGTTCACGACCACCCCGAAGAAGCCGAACTCGGCCCTGCGTAAGGTCGCCCGTGTGCGCCTGACCAGCGGGATCGAGGTCACCGCCTACATTCCGGGTGAGGGCCACAACCTGCAGGAGCACTCCATCGTGCTCGTGCGCGGTGGCCGTGTGAAGGACCTGCCGGGTGTTCGCTACAAGATCATCCGCGGCTCCCTCGACACGCAGGGCGTCAAGAACCGCAAGCAGGCTCGCAGCCGCTACGGCGCCAAGAAGGAGAAGTAAGAATGCCTCGTAAGGGCCCTGCCCCGAAGCGCCCGGTCATCATCGACCCGGTCTACGGCTCTCCTCTGGTGACCTCCCTCATCAACAAGGTGCTGCTGAACGGCAAGCGCTCCACCGCGGAGCGCATCGTCTACGGCGCCATGGAGGGGCTGCGCGAGAAGACCGGCAACGACCCGGTCATCACCCTCAAGCGCGCGCTGGAGAACGTGAAGCCGACCCTCGAGGTCCGCTCCCGCCGCGTCGGTGGCGCCACCTACCAGGTTCCGGTCGAGGTCCGCCCCGGCCGTTCCTCCACGCTCGCGCTGCGCTGGATCGTGGGTTACTCCCGCGCCCGCCGCGAGAAGACCATGACCGAACGCCTCATGAACGAGCTGCTCGACGCCTCGAACGGCCTCGGCGCCGCCGTCAAGAAGCGTGAGGACACGCACAAGATGGCCGAGTCCAACAAGGCCTTCGCGCACTACCGCTGGTAGTCGCTTCCCCCATCGAGACCGAGAGAAGACTGAAGCCTTATGGCTACCACTTCACTTGACCTGGCCAAGGTCCGCAACATCGGGATCATGGCCCACATCGACGCGGGCAAGACGACGACCACCGAGCGGATCCTCTTCTACACCGGTCGCAGCTACAAGATCGGTGAGGTCCACGACGGCGCTGCCACGATGGACTGGATGGAGCAGGAGCAGGAGCGCGGCATCACCATCACGAGCGCCGCGACGACCACTCACTGGCCGCTCAACGGCGTCGACCACACCATCAACATCATCGACACCCCGGGCCACGTCGACTTCACCGTCGAGGTGGAGCGTGCGCTGCGCGTGCTCGACGGCGCGGTCACGGTGTTCGACGGTGTGGCGGGTGTGGAGCCGCAGTCCGAGACGGTCTGGCGGCAGGCCGACCGCTACGGCGTTCCGCGCATCTGCTTCGTCAACAAGCTCGACCGCACCGGCGCCGAGTTCCACCGCTGCGTCGACATGATCAGCGACCGCCTGGGTGCGGTGCCGCTGGTCATGCAGCTGCCGATCGGCACCGAGTCGGACTTCCGGGGCGTCGTCGACCTGGTGTCGATGAAGGCCCTGGTCTGGTCGCCCGAGGCCAAGATGGGCGAGATGTACGACACCGTCGACATCCCGGACACCCACGCCGAGGCGGCCGACGAGTGGCGCGGCAAGCTGCTCGAGGCCGTCGCGGAGAACGACGAGGAGATGATGGAGCTGTACCTGGAGGGCGAGGAGCCCTCCGAGGAGCAGCTCATGGCGGCGATCCGCCGGGTCACGCTGGCCTCCACGGGCGCCGAGGGCACCATCACGGTCACCCCGGTGTTCTGCGGTACCGCGTTCAAGAACAAGGGCGTGCAGCCCCTGCTCGACGCGATCGCCCGCTACCTGCCGTCGCCGCTGGACGTCGAGGCCATCGAGGGTCACAGCCCGAAGGACTCCGACGAGGTCATCAAGCGCCGTCCGTCCGAGGACGAGCCGATGTCCGCGCTCGCGTTCAAGATCGCCAGTGACCCGCACCTGGGCAAGCTGACCTTCATCCGCGTCTACTCGGGCCGGATCCAGACCGGTTCCCAGGTGACGAACTCGATCAAGGGCCGCAAGGAGCGCATCGGCAAGATCTACCGGATGCACTCCAACAAGCGGGAGGAGATCGAGTCGGTGGGTGCCGGCGACATCGTCGCCGTCATGGGTCTGAAGCAGACCACCACCGGTGAGACCCTCTGCGACGCGGGCAACCCGGTCATCCTGGAGTCGATGGACTTCCCGGCCCCGGTCATCGAGGTCGCCATCGAGCCCAAGTCCAAGGGCGACCAGGAGAAGCTGGGCGTCGCGATCCAGCGGCTGGCCGAGGAGGACCCGTCCTTCCAGGTCAAGACCAACGAGGACACCGGCCAGACGATCATCGCGGGTATGGGCGAGCTGCACCTCGACGTGCTGGTCGACCGTATGAAGCGCGAGTTCAAGGTCGAGGCCAACGTCGGTAAGCCGCAGGTGGCCTACCGCGAGTCGCTCCGCAAGAAGGTCGACAAGGTCGATTTCACCCACAAGAAGCAGACCGGTGGTTCCGGTCAGTTCGCGAAGGTGCAGATCGCTGTCGAGCCGCTTGAGGGCGACGGCTACGAGTTCGTCAACCAGGTCACCGGTGGCCGCATCCCGCGGGAGTACATCCCGTCCGTGGACGCGGGCTGCCAGGAGGCCATGGAGTTCGGCGTGCTGGCGGGCTACCCGCTGACCGGCGTCCGCGTGACGCTGCTCGACGGTGCCTTCCACGACGTCGACTCCTCCGAGATGGCGTTCAAGATCGCCGGTTCCATGGCGTTCAAGGAAGCCGCTCGGAAGGCGAGCCCGGCCCTGCTCGAGCCGCTGATGAAGGTCGAGGTGACCACGCCCGAGGACTACATGGGCGACGTCATCGGCGACATCAACTCGCGGCGCGGCCAGGTCCAGTCGATGGACGACCGCGGCAACGCGAAGCTCGTCACCGGCCTGGTACCGCTGTCGGAGATGTTCGGCTACGTCGGAGACCTGCGCAGCAAGACCTCCGGTCGTGCGACGTACTCCATGCAGTTCGACTCCTACGGTGAGGTTCCCAAGAACGTCGCCGAGGAGGTCATCGCGAAGGCCAAGGGCGAGTAACGCACTCGCCCGGGGCGGGCTGGACTTTCGAGCTCACCCCTTAGGCTGGAGCAAAGGCATTCGGGGCACTCCGGTACATAACCGCTCGGACCGCTTGGTCACTGTGCGGTCGTGCCGGGGGAGCCCCGTCCGCCGGCCCACCCAAGCGAACAGGTCAAGGGCATCCCCCTCGGGGTCCTGACCGGTTCGGTACGACCACCTGAGACCCTCCGCAAAGTGTGGAGGGTGTACAGCACCAGTCCACAGGAGGACCCCAGTGGCGAAGGCGAAGTTCGAGCGGACTAAGCCGCACGTCAACATCGGCACCATCGGTCACATCGACCACGGCAAGACCACTCTTACCGCGGCGATCACCAAGGTGCTGCACGACGCGTACCCGGACCTCAACGAGGCTTCGGCGTTCGAGAACATCGACAAGGCGCCCGAAGAGCGCCAGCGCGGTATCACCATCTCCATCGCGCACGTCGAGTACCAGACGGAGAACCGTCACTACGCCCACGTCGACTGCCCGGGTCACGCGGACTACATCAAGAACATGATCACCGGTGCCGCCCAGATGGACGGCGCCATCCTCGTGGTCGCCGCCACCGACGGCCCGATGCCGCAGACCAAGGAGCACGTGCTCCTGGCCCGCCAGGTCGGCGTTCCGTACATCGTCGTCGCCCTGAACAAGGCCGACATGGTGGACGACGAGGAGATCATGGAGCTCGTCGAGCTCGAGGTCCGTGAGCTGCTCTCCGAGTACGAGTTCCCGGGCGACGAGGTTCCGGTCGTCAAGGTCTCCGCGCTCAAGGCTCTCGAGGGCGACAAGGAGTGGGGCGAGGCCATCGTCAAGCTCATGTCGGCCGTCGACGAGGCCATCCCGGCCCCGGAGCGCGACACCGACAAGCCGTTCCTGATGCCGATCGAGGACGTCTTCACCATCACCGGTCGCGGTACGGTCGTCACCGGCCGTATCGAGCGCGGTGTGCTGAAGGTCAACGAGAACGTCGACATCATCGGCATCAAGGACACCAAGACCTCGACCACGGTCACCGGCATCGAGATGTTCCGGAAGCTGCTGGACGAGGGCCAGGCCGGTGAGAACGTCGGTCTGCTGCTTCGCGGTATCAAGCGCGAGGACGTCGAGCGCGGCCAGGTCATCATCAAGCCGGGCTCGGTCACCCCGCACACCGAGTTCGAGGCCCAGGCCTACATCCTGTCGAAGGACGAGGGTGGCCGCCACACCCCGTTCTTCAACAACTACCGCCCGCAGTTCTACTTCCGCACCACCGACGTGACCGGCGTCGTGACCCTCCCCGAGGGCACCGAGATGGTCATGCCGGGCGACAACACCGAGATGAGCGTCCAGCTCATCCAGCCCGTCGCCATGGAAGAGGGCCTCAAGTTCGCCATCCGTGAGGGTGGCCGGACCGTGGGCGCCGGCCAGGTCACCAAGATCCTCAAGTGACCTCGCTGCGTTGAGCACCCTCTCGCGGGGTGCTCGGCGCACGGCCTCGAAAGAGGGCCCGTACGGCTTCGTGCCGTACGGGCCCTCTTTCGTGTGCGGGGCCGGGCCAGCCTCCCGTGTGCGGGCCGGGGTCGGCGGGTCAGGGGTAGGAGACCACCGTGGACGGCGTCGTCGTGTCGCCCGAGGTGGGCGAGCCGGTGTCGTTGATGACCCGCTCGTACTGGCCCTTGCCGCCGAGCGAGACGACCAGCAGGTCGTGGAAGGTCACACCAGGGGTGTCCGGCGCGGCGAACCCGTGGTGCTGCACGATCGTCGGGTCGACGTTGTAGAAGCAGTAGCTGCCCAGCCCCCACCCCTCGTGCTCCGTCACCTCGTCGCCGACCCGGTAGGCCGCGAAGCCCTTGGTCGAGCCGTTCTGGATGGCGGCCTGGTTCGGCGCGTCGTAGGCCTTCTCGTTCTGGAAGAAGATCGTGCGCCCGCGCTCGCCGAACCACTGGACGTCGTACTTGTTGAAGTGCTCGACGAACAGACCCGTGGCCAGCACGTCGTCGCCGTTCACCACGACGCCGTAGTCGGCACGGTTGGTCTCCCAGCCGACCCCGTCCCCGTGGTCGGCCCGCCACACCCAGGTGTGGTCGATGATCGTGTGGCGGCTGTTGACGACGATGCTGGTGGTCGCCTTGCCCGGGCCCGCCCCGCCGATCCGCACGAACACGTCCTGGACGGTGATCGGGTCCGCGGCATGGTCCGCGGAGGCTCCCTCTGGTCCGACCTGGAGCAGCGTGGCGGAGTTGTCGGGCCCCGCGTCGATGAGGAAGCCCGCCAGCCGCACACCGTCGACGTCGGCCACCTCCATCGCCGCCGCGCCGCCCGCGGGGATGAGCGTGGCGTACCCGAGGCCGAGCACGACCGTGCCGGCACGGTCGACCCTGACCGGCTCGTCGAGGCGGTAGACGCCCGGCGTCAGCAGCAGGTGCAGACCCTGGGCGAGCGCCTGGTTGAGGGTGGCCGCCGCGTCCGAGGGCTTGGCCACATAGAACTCCGACAGCGGCAGCGAGGTCCCGCGCGGTGTGCCGTTGCCCCAGGTCACGCCGCGCGCGTTGGTCCGCTTCTCCGGCAGGAAGACCCGGTAGGCGTCCCCGTCGAGGTAGAGGAACGGCTTCTCGCGCGACACCGGCGTGGTCTCCAGCGTGGTGTACGGCGGATCGGGGAAGCTCTGCGCGGGCGCCCCCTCAACGCCGGAGAAGACCATGTTCCACACCGCGTTGAGCCAGCCGCCGACCGCGCTGTCCCGGGTGTACCACTGCTGCTGCGAGTACGGCCCGACCTCGCCGTCGATCCGGCTGTCCGCGATGTAGCCGCCGCTCGCCCAGCCGTAGCCGTCGGGGGCCAGGTTCAACCCGCCGCGTACGTGCATCCGCCGGAACGGCGCCGCCTGGGAGACGGCCCACCTGTTGGTGCCGCTGACGGGGATGAGGGCGAGGTTCTCCGCCGAGCGCCAGAAGTTCTGGGTGGCGTTCCCGTCGAACCATCCTGCGTCCACGGTGACGTCGCCGTCGATCGTCGTGTCGTCCGGGGACAGACCGAGGCCCGCGATGGAGGTGTAGAAGCCGAGTTGGGCGTTGAGCCCGCTGTAGGTGCCCGGCTTGAACAGCAGCGCGTAGCGGCCTTCGCCGAACTGCGCCGACTCCTGCTGCGCGAAGATCTCGTCCAGCGTGGCCTGGATGCCGGCGGTCGAGGGATCGAAGACGATGACGTTGGGGCCGAGGTCGCCGCCGCCCGGCAGGTCCTTCGCGTCCCGCGGCGTGTCGCGGGCGGGGGCGGCCGACGCGGGTGCCGTCGGGCCGAGCAGGGCCGGGGCTGCCGCGCTCGCCGCGACCGCGCCGACCGCGGCGGCGCCGAGGACGGTGCGGCGGCCGGGGGTTCGGCGCTCGGGGGTGTCGTGTCCCGAG